>JAUPTP010000416.1 GCA_030918015.1 Pseudomonadota bacterium | reverse complement strand
AGACCGCCTGAGCCTCCCGGTTGATCCGTCGGGACCACAATCGGTCCTGCCCCGACTTCGCTTCGCTTGCAGCCCATCGCCATGAACCCCGTCAGGATGTACACCACCCAGGTCTGCCCGTACTGCATTCGCGCCAAGCAGCTGCTGCAGGCGCGGGGCGTGGGGCAGATCGAGGAGATCCGCGTCGACCTCGACCCCGCGCAGCGCCTGCACATGATGGAGATCACCGGCCGGCGCACCGTGCCGCAGATCTTCATCGGCGACACCCATGTCGGCGGCTGCGACGACCTGATCGCGCTCGACCAGCGCGGCGGCCTCACCGCCCTGCTGGGCGCCTGAATCGCGGTCCGCGGCGACCGGGACTGAGGGTTTGCCGCAACACCGGCGCCGGCAACCGGCGCCGGGCCGGCGCACAATCGTGGCTTCAGAATAATGGCGAATGTCACGATCCGCCCTCTCCCGGTGAGCTCACCCCACTCGCAGCACCCCGGCTCGCACCGGGATCTGGCCCTGCTGACCCTGGGCGCGCTCGGCGTCGTCTACGGCGACATCGGCACCAGTCCGCTCTACGCGCTCAAGGAAGTCTTCCACGCCGGTCATGTGCCGGTCACGCCGGACAACATCCTGGGCGTGCTCTCGCTCATCTTCTGGACGATGACGGTCATCGTCTCGCTGAAGTACGTGCTGCTGATCCTGCGCGCGGACAACAACGGCGAGGGCGGCCTGATCGCCATGCTGGCGCTGGCCACGCACGCGGTGAGCGACCGCCCGCGCCTGCACGGCGTGCTGATGCTGCTGGGCATGTTCGGCACGGCCATCTTCTACGGCGACGGCGTCATCACGCCGGCCATCTCGGTGCTCTCCGCGATGGAGGGCCTGGAGGTGGCCGCCCCCAGCCTGCACCCCTTCGTGCTGCCGCTGACACTGCTGGTGCTCACCGGGCTGTTCGCGGTGCAGCGCTTCGGCACCGGCGGCATCGGTCGTGCCTTCGGCCCGATCACGCTGGCGTGGTTCGGCGTGCTCGTCGCCCTCGGGCTGCCGCATGTGATCGAGCACCCGGCGGTGCTGGTGGCGCTCAACCCGCTGCACGCGATCGGCTTCTTCGTCGGTCACCCGATGGTGGCCTTCATCGGCCTCGGGGCGGTGGTGCTGTGCGTGACCGGGGGCGAGGCGCTCTACGCCGACATGGGCCACTTCGGCAAGCGCCCGATCCGCATCGCCTGGTACGGCTTCGTCATGCCGGCGCTGGTGGTCAACTACTTCGGCCAGGGCGCGATGCTGCTGCGCGACCCGGCGGCGATCGAGAACCCCTTCTTCCTGATGGCGCCCGACTGGGCCACGCTGCCGCTGGTGGGCATGGCCACCGCCGCCACCGTCATCGCCTCGCAGGCGCTGATCACGGCCGCCTTCTCGGTGACCAAGCAGGCCATCCAGCTGGGCCTGCTGCCGCGCATGCGCATCCTGCACACCTCGGTCAAGGACCTCGGGCAGATCTACATCCCCTTCGTCAACTGGGGGCTGTTCATGTTCATCGTGCTGGCGGTGGCGCTGTTCAAGTCCTCGACCAACCTGGCCTCGGCCTACGGCATCGCGGTGACGCTGGACATGACCATCACCACGATCATGACCTTCTACGTCATCCGCCACGGCTGGAAGTACCCGCTGTGGCTGTGCGTGGCCGCCACCGGCTTCTTCTTCGTCATCGACGTCTCGTTCTTCGCCTCGAACATGCTCAAGCTGTTCGGCGGCGGCTGGTTCCCGCTGGTGATCGGCATCGGCATGTTCACGCTGATGCTGACCTGGAAGCAGGGTCGCGCGCTGATGAGCCACCGCCTGCGCGACGATGCCATCGAGCTGCGCGCCTTCCTCGAGGCCATCTTCGTCAACCCGCCGGTGCGGGTGCCGGGCACGGCGGTGTTCCTCTCGGCCGAGCCGGACATCACGCCCAACGCGCTGATGCACAACCTCAAGCACAACAAGGTGCTGCACGAGCACAACCTGTTCGTGACGGTGCGCCACCACGACATCCCGTGGATCGGCTTCGAGCGGCGCATCTCGATGGAGCCGCTGGGCCACGACTGCTGGCAGGTGACGCTGAACTTCGGCTTCAAGAACGAGCCCGACGTGCCCGAGGCGCTCAAGCTGCTGCAGGGCCGCGGCGTGCCGCTCGACGACATGGACACCAGCTACTTCCTGTCGCGCGACATCGTGATGCCCACGATCGGCGAGGGCATGTCGCTCTGGCGCGAGAAGCTCTTCGCCAACATGCACCGCAACGCGGCGGCCGCCGCCGACTTCCTCAGCCTGCCGACGAACCGGGTGGTCGAGCTGGGCTCGAAGATCGAGATCTGAGCCCGACGCGGGGCAGCGGCATCGCCGCTGCCGCCAGCAGGCCGCAGGCCAGGCCGCAGGCATGCGCCACCGGCGCCACCGCGATGTCCCAGCCGGCAGGGTGCACCACCACCGCGCCCCACGGCCGCTCCGACAGCGCCTTGGCCAGCGCCCCCAGGCCGAGCGCGGCGCCGAGCCAGCGCTCGGCCGGCGGCCGTCCGGGCTGACGCACCAGCACCACCGCCGCCACCGCCACGCCGGCATGCAGCACGCCCGACAGCCCGCCATAGCGCACCAGCGCCGGCACGCCCAGCAGCGCCAGATGGGTCAGCGGCCAGGCCAGCGCCCAGGCCACCGCCGCCTGGTGCGGCAGCCGCGCCACCGACCCCAGCAGCAGCAGCATCAGCGCGCCGGCCAGGTTGGCGCCCAGGTGCAGCGGGCTGAAATGCACCCACGCCGCCGACCAGCAGCGCCAGGGCTCCGCCCCGGCCAGCGCCGGCTGCCAGGTGAGCACCTGCCGGGCCAGCCCCGGCCCGGTGCCGACCGCCAGCGCCGGCAGTGCCAGCAGCGTGCCCACCAGCGTCCAGAGCCGCCCCGGTACGCTCAGCCGAAGACCGCGCGCCACAGCGCCAGGCCCGCCTGGCGGTGCGCGGCCAGCTCGCCGAGCTCGCTCAGCTCCATCTGCGTGCTGGCCTCGTCGAGCCGGGCCCGGTGCTGGGCGCGGCGCAGCTCGCGGTAGGCATCCGCCGCCGCCTGGCCGATGCCCTCGGGCAGCAGCGCGGCGCGCTCGGCCCGCTGCAGCAGCGCGATGTTGCCGACATCGTCCTGCAGCTCGGGATGCGCGGCGCTGTGCGCCAGCACCAGCCACTGCACCGCGAACTCGATGTCCATCATGCCGCCGCGGCCGTGCTTGACGTCGAAGCGGGTCGGGCGCACCGGATGGGCC
>JAUPTP010000415.1 GCA_030918015.1 Pseudomonadota bacterium | reverse complement strand
CTCGAGGGCGCGAATGCGGTCGCGCAGGGTGTGCAGCTGCCGCAGCGTGGCGGCATTGCGTTCCCAGGAGGCGTTGTCGTCGATCGGGAAGATCCCGCTGTAGTGGCCGGGCTGGCGCAGGCTGTGCGTGACCACGCTGGTGGCCGAGACGGTCACGCCGTCGGCGATCTCCAGATGGCCCAGGATGTTGGCTCCGCCGCCGATCGCGCAGCCGCGCCCGATGCGGGTGCTGCCGGCGACACCGGTGCAGCCCGCCATCGCGGTGTGCTCGCCGATGCGCACGTTGTGGCCGATCTGGATCAGGTTGTCGAGCTTGACGCCCGCGCCGATGACGGTGTCGTCGAGCGCACCGCGGTCGATGCAGGTGTTGGCGCCGATCTCGACGCGGTCGCCGATGACGACGCCGCCGAGCTGCTCGATCTTCTCCCAGCGGCCCTGGTCCGGCGCGAAGCCGAAGCCGTCGGCGCCCAGCACCACGCCGCTGTGCAGCAGGCAGTCCGCGCCCAGGCGGGTGCCCGGCATCAGCGTGACCCGCGGTGCCAGCCGGGTGCGCGCACCGACCACCACGCCCGCGCCGACGAAGCCCAGCGCGCCGACGACCGCGCCCTCGCCCAGGACGGCACCCGACTCGATCACCGCCTGCGCGCCGACCGAGACGCCCTCGCCCAGCACCGCATCCGGCGCGACCACCGCGCTCGGATGCACGCCCGCCGGCGCGGCCGCGCGCGTGCGCGCCGCCCACCACTGGGTGAGCCGCGCGAAATGCAGATAGGGATCAGGCACCACCAGCGCGACGCAGCCCGCGCGCACCGAGTCGCGCGCCGCCGCGGACACGATGACGCAGCCGGCCTCGGTGTCGGCGAGCTGCGCGCGATAGCGCGGGTTGGCCAGGAAGCCGATCGTGTCGGCGTCGGCGCCCTGCAGCGGGCCGATGCGGCGGACGCGCCGCTCGCCCGGCTCCGGCACCGAGGCGTCGGCGACGAGTTCTCCCCCGAGCGCCGCCTGCAGCTCGTGCAGACGCACGGAGAAGTCGGGCGTCACTTGGGCGACGCGGCGTTCAGGGCCTTGATCACCTTGTCGGTGATGTCCACGCGCGGACCGGCGAAGACCACCGGATCCTGCAGGATCAGGTCGTACTTCTCGCCTTCGAAGATCTGCTTGATGACCTTGTTGGCGCGCTCGACGACGGAGGCCAGCTCCTCGTTCTTGCGCTGGTTCAGGTCTTCCTGGAACTCGCGGCGCTTGCGCTGCAGGTCGCGCTCCTGCTCGACCAGATCGCGCTGGCGGCGCGAGCGCTCCGACTCGGACAGGGTGACCTGCTCCTTCTCGAACTTGTCGGCGGCCGTCTTCAGGCGCGCGGCGGCATCGTTCAGTTCCTTCTCGCGACGGCCGAACTCGGTCTCCAGCTTGGCCTGCGCGGCCTTGGCCGGCGCCGCGTCACGCAGCATGCGATCGCTGTTGACATAGCCGATCTTGAGTTCCTGGGCGGCCGCACCGGTCGGTGCCGCCATCAGGGCCATCGCGGTGGTCGCGGCGGCGGCAGCGGCGGCCACACGGGCGATCATCGGGCGGAAGGAAGGATTCATCATCAGAATGCGGTACCGATCTGAAACTGGAAGCGCTGGATTCTATCCTGCGAGAACTTGCGCACCGGTTGGCCCCAGCTGAGCTTGAGCGGACCGATCGGCGAGATCCACGACAGGCCCAGGCCGGCCGAGGCGCGGAACGAGGCCAGCGTCGGCGTCTCGTCCTCGCCCCAGACATTGCCGGTGTCGAAGTAGCCGAAGATGCGCAGCGTGCGGTCGTTGCCCACGCCGGGGAACGGGAAGTACAGCTCGCTGTTGAGGTTGATGCGCTGCGTGCCGCCCAGATAGGCGCCGGTGACGTCGATCGGGCCGAGCGAGTTCTGGTCGAAGGCGCGCACCGTGCCCAGGCCGCCGCCGTAGAAGTTCTTGAAGACCGGATAGGCGCGGCCGCCCAGGCCCTTGGCATAGCCGACTTCGGCATTCAGGCCCAGCGTGAGCTTCTTGCTCAGCGGGAAGTACTGCTGGATCTGGTAGTTGTTGCGCACATAGCGGGTGTCGCCAAAGGCGGCCCACTCGATGTTCACGCGCTGGTAGAGGCCCGAGTTGGGCACCAGGGAGCTGTCGCGGCCGTCGCGCTGCCAGCCCAGCGTCAGCGGGAAGGAGGTGCTGGAGGTGCCGTAGGTGGCGCGGTAGCGGTAGTAGGCCTCGGGCAAGGCGGTGGCCGAGCGCATCGACGTGCGCTCGGCCCCGATGCCGAAGAACACCGTGTCGAAGTCGGAGAACGGCACGCCGAAACGCACCGAGGCCCCAGGCGTCACCAGCTCGTACGACTCGCCCTGGCTGTTGACCGGCTTGTTGGTGCGGTAGTAGACGTCGAGCGAGCGCGACACGCCGTCCTGCGTGAAGTACGGGTTGACGTTGGAGAGCACCAGCGTGCGCGAGGACTTGCTGGTGTTGAGATCGATACCGAGGTAGTTGCCCGAGCCGAAGACGTTGTCCTGCTTGATCGAGCCGGTGAAGCCCAGCTTGTCGGCGCTCGAGAAGTTGGCGCCCAGCATCAGGCTGCCGGTGGGCTTTTCCTTGACGTTGATCGTCAGGTCGACCTGGTCGGCGGTGCCGGGCACCTCCTGCGTCTCGATGTCGACCTCGCTGAAATAGCCCAGCCGGTCGACCCGGTCGCGCGAGAGCTTGATGCGGCGGCCGTCATACCAGGCCGACTCGAACTGGCGGAACTCGCGGCGGATCACCTCGTCGCGGGTCTTGGTGTTGCCCGAGACGTTGATGCGGCGCACATAGACGCGCTTGCCCGGATCGGCGTTGAGCTGGATCTCGACCCGACCGGTGTCGCGGTCGATGCGCGGCACCAGCTCGACCCGCGCGAAGGCGTGACCGAACAGGCCGAAGCGATCCGAGAAGGCCTTCTGCGTGGACTCGACATCCTCGGCCCGGTAGGGCTCGCCCGGGCGGATCGTCACCAGCGAGCGGAACTCCTCGTCCTTGCCGAGGTAGTCGCCGGAGATCTTCACGCCGGTGACGGTGTAGCGCTGGCCTTCGCGGATGTTGATCGTGATCGAGATGTCCTGCTTGTCCGGCGAGATCGCGACCTGCGTGGACTCGACGTTGAACTCGAGGTAGCCGCGGTTCAGGTACCACGCCCGCAGCGTCTCCAGATCGGCGTTGAGCTTGGCCCGCGAGTAGCGGTCGCTCTTGGTGTACCAGGTCATCAGGCCGCCGGTGGTCAGGTCGAGCTGACC
>JAUPTP010000017.1 GCA_030918015.1 Pseudomonadota bacterium | reverse complement strand
CGCGCCCGCCTCCAGATTGGGCACCGAGCGGTTCAGCGAACCGCAGCTGAGATAGCACGAGAAGAAGCCGCCCGCCAGGTTCGACAGGCCCTGGCCGAGGAACTCGCGGTTGGTGTCGATGCGCTGGCCCGAGCGCGCCGCCATCGCCTTGGCGATCGACACCGACTGGCCCAGCGCGATGATCGACAGCGCCAGCGCCTTGTCCACCAGCTCGGGCAGGCGTGACCATTCGACCTGCGGAACATGGAAGGCGGGCCACGGCGAGGGCAGCGGGCCGAGAATGCGCACCTCGCGCCAGCCCGGCAGCAGCACCGGCAGCAAGGCGCCCAGCACCGAAGCCGCACCCAGCCCGACCAGCATGAAGGGCCAGCGCGGCCGCAGCCGGCGCAGCGCCGCAGCCACCCCGAGCGCGATCAGCCCGGTCAGCAGCGCCGCCGGACTGGCCTGCGGCAGATGCTGCGCGCTCTGCACCAGCACGCCGCCGGGCCCCAGGCCGCGCGGCACCCCGGCGTCGAGCAGATCGCGCAGCGCGTGGATGGCGATCAGGGTCGCCGCGCCGCTGGTGAAGCCCAGCAGCGCCGCCGGCGAGATGAAGTCCGCCAGCAGCCCCAGCCGCAGCGCGCCGACCGCGGTCTGGATCACCCCGACCATGATCGTCACCATCAGCGCCAGCTCGATGTAGCCGGGCGAGCCGGCCGCCACCAAGGGGGCCAGCATCGCCGCCAGCGCCAGCGAGTTGGCGTTGGTCGGGCCGGACACCACATGCCAGCTGGAACCCGCCAGTGCCGCCACCACCGTCGGCACCAGCGCGCTGTACAGGCCGTACTGCGGCGGCAGCCCCGCCAGCGACGCGAAGGCGATGCCCTGCGGCAGCACCAGCAGCGCACCCAGCAGCCCGGCCTGCGCATCGGCCTTGAGCGTCGCCGGCGAGACGATGCGCACCCAGGCGCCGAACAGGCGCTCGGCCAGCACAGGGACGATCGAGGGGACGGACGGAGCGGTCATGGCGTCAGGCGTAGGCAGGGGGGTATCCTGCCACAGCCCGGCGCCCGGCCGCTGGGTGCGAAGCTCAGTCCTCGAAGGCCAGTCCGACGTAGTTCTCGGCCAGCGCGGTCATGCCGGCGGTGGAGTGGACCAGCCAGTCCAGCTCGGCGGTCTGCATGCGGTGGCCGACCTCGCCGGTGTCGCCGGGGCCAGCCGGGAACTTGTGCAGCAGGCTGGTCATGTGCCAGGAGAAGCGCTCGGCCTTCCAGATGCGGCGCAGCGCCTTGCGCGAGTAGTCGTCGATGCCGGCCTCGGTGTGGTCGGCGTAGAACTCGATGAAGGCGCGGCTGAGGTAGCGCACGTCCGCGGCGGCCAGGTTCAGGCCCTTGGCGCCGGTCGGCGGCACGATGTGCGCGGCGTCGCCGGCCAGGAACATGCGGCCGAAGCGCATCGGCTCGGCGACGAAGCTGCGCAGCGGCGCGATGCTCTTCTCGATCGACGGGCCGGTCTGCAGCGCAGCCGCGGCGGCCGGGTCGAGGCGGCTCCTCAGCTCGTCCCAGAATCGCTCGTCGCTCCAGTCCTCGACCTTGTCCTGCAGCGAGCACTGCACATAGTGGCGCACGCGGGTCCTGCTGCGCATCGAGCACAGCGCAAAGCCCCGCTCGTGGTTGGAATAGATCAGCTCGTCGGCCACCGGCGGCACGTCGGCCAGGATGCCCAGCCAGCCGAAGGGATAGACGCGCTCGAAGTGGGTGATGCGCTCCTTGGGCACGCTGGCGCGGCACACGCCGTGGAAGCCGTCGCAGCCGGCGATGAAGTCGCAGGCGATCTCGTGGCGCACGCCCTCGAGCTGGAAGCTGACCCGCGGCGCGGTGGCGTCGAAGTCGTGCACCGCCACGTCGGCGGCCTCGTAGACGGTGGGCAGGCCGGCGGCGCGGCGCGCGTCCATCAGGTCGCGGGTGACCTCGGTCTGGCCGTAGACCATCACCGTCTTGCCGCCGGTCAGCGCCTTCATGTCGATGCGGTGGCGCTGGCCGCCGAAGGCCAGCTCGATGCCGTCGTGCACCAGGCCCTCGCGGTGCATGCGCTCGCCCACGCCCGCCTCGTCGAGCAGATCGACGCAGACCTGCTCCAGCACGCCGGCGCGGATGCGGCCGAGCACATAGTCGGGGCTGCGCTGCTCGAGCACGATGTTGTCGATGCCGGCCTTGTGCAGCAGCTGGCCGAGCAGCAGGCCGGACGGGCCGGCGCCGACGATGACGACCTGGGTGCGGCGGGGGATGGTCATGGGGTGTCTCCTCTGGGGGTGGGGGTCTACAGCAAGGGCTTGAGCTGCTCCTGCGCCTGCAGCAGCATCGGCAGGCAGCGGTCGAGCAGATCGGGAATCGACACACGGGCGGCGTGCACGCTGACATTCATCGAGGCGACCACCTCGCCGCGGCGGTTGCGCAGCGGCACGGCCACGGTGCGCAGGCCCGGCTCGAACTCCTGGTCGACCAGCGCATGGCCCTGGGCGCGCACCCGGGCGAGCTCCTCGCGCAGGCGGGCGCGGTCGGTGAGGGTCTGCACGGTGCGCGCGGCCAGGGTCTGGCGGGCGATCCAGGCCTCGCGCTCGGGCTCGGGCAGCCAGGCGGTCAGCACCCGGCCGTTGGCGGTGCAGTAGGCCGGCACGCGGGTGCCCGGCTGCAGCGTCGACGACACCACCCGGCCGGCGGTCACCGCCGCCACCGCGATCACGTCGTCGCCGTCGAGCACGCCGACCGAGCCGGCCTCCTGCATCGCCATCGCGATGCGCTGGAGCTGCGGCTGGATCGCGCGCGGCAGCTTCGCCGAATGCATGTAGGACTGGCCCAGGCGCATCACCTTGGGGCTGAGCGAGAAGTGGCGCTCGTCCTGGCGCGCATAGCCCAGGTGCACCAGCGTCAGCAGGCAGCGGCGCACCGCTGCGCGGCTGAGCCCGGTGCGCAGCGCGACCTCGCTGATCGTCAGCCGCGGGCGGTCCTGGTCGAAGGCCTCGATGACGCGCAGGCCCTTTTCCAGCGCGCCCAGCAGGTCGCGCTCGGCGATCGGGGGCGCCAGCGTCGGGGCGGCTTCGGCGGAAGGGGGGGTGAAGGCGAGGTTCATCGGGACCTGATCGACATCAAGGTTAGGAAGGAGGCGGAAACCGTGTCCTCAGCGTGCGGCATGCGCACAGTGAATGCAATGTCGTGCGACATGCGCACGCATCTCCGGCGACAGCCCCACGTCACCCTGGGCCGCGCACAATCAGGCCATGAGTGAATCCGCCCCCGTACCGCCCTCGCCGGCGGCGGACCGCCCTGCGGTCGACGACCCGCGGTCCCGTCTGCGGCAGATGAAGCGGCTCGCGCTGCTGGCGCTGGGCGCCTGCGTGCTGCTGCTGGCGCTGGCCCATCACCAGGACCGGCAAGGCCTGTGGGGCTGGGTCGCGGCCTTCGCCGAAGCGGCAGTGGTGGGCGCCCTGGCCGACTGGTTCGCGGTGGTGGCGCTGTTCCGGCGGCCGCTGGGCCTGCCCTTCCCGCACACCGCGATCCTGCCGCGGCGCAAGCCGCAGCTGGCCGACCAGTTCGCGGTCTTCGTGCGCGACCGCTTCCTCGACACGCCGACCCTGCTGGCACGGCTGGCCGCGCTGGACCCGCTCTCGCGCCTGGGCCAATGGCTGGCCCGCGAGGACAACGCCCGCCAGCTCGCCACCCACCTGCAGGGGCTGGTGGACGGGCTGCTGGGCTGCATCGACGACGCGCGCATCCGCAGCCTGCTGCAGGGCGCGGTCACGCAGCGGCTCGAGCGGCTCGACCTGTCGCACGCCGCCGGCGACCTGCTCGACACGCTGACCGCCCAGGGCCGCCACCAGCAGCTCTTCGAGCAGGCCCTGCTGCAGCTGGCCGATCATGTCGACAGCGAGCCGGTGCAGCGCACCCTGGCCTCGGTGCTGCTGGAGATCGCCGGGCAGGAATACCCGCTGGTGCTGCGCACCATCGGCCTGGTCACCGACACCGACGAGTTCGGCCGCCGGCTGGCCGCGGCCACCGCGCGCGGCCTGACCCGCTGGGTCCACGAGGTCTGCGAGGATCCGGATCATCCGCGCCGCCAGGCCTTCGACCGCAGCGTCGCCGAGCTGATCGAGCGGCTGCGCGACGACCCCGACCTGGCCGCGCGGCTCAATGCGGCCAAGGACCGCTGGCTGCACGAGCCGGTGCTGCAGGACTATGTGCGCGGCCTGTGGGACGAGCTGCGCGACTGGCTGCAGGCCGATCTGGCCTCGCCGCAGTCACGCCTGCAGGAACAGCTGGCGGTGATGGCGGGCCGCCTCGGCCAGGCCCTGGGCAGCGACCCGGTGCTGCGCGCGGCGCTGCAGGACCATCTGCTGGCGATGGTCGAGCAGAGCGCCCCGTCCCTGCGCGAGCTGGCGGCCGCGCACATCGCCCGCACGGTGCGCAGCTGGCATGACGAGCAGCTGGTGCAGGAGATCGAGCTGGCGATCGGCCGCGACCTGCAGTTCATCCGGCTCAACGGCACGCTGGTGGGCGGCCTGATCGGTCTGGCGCTGCATGCGCTGGCGGCACTGGGCTGAATGCGGCACCCGGCGCCGCCGTCCCGCTTCATCTGTTGGAGCGATGTCAGTCACGAAACCTGCACGTAACAATATCATCACGATGAATACGACGTGATTTCATTCACGCAGGGAGATCAAGATGCAAGCTCTGGGCGCATTGGAACTGCTTCTCAAGGAAATGAGCCGTCTTTCCGGCACGCGGTGGCACCCCGTGGCCACGCCGACACGGGCGCCACGTCCGGCACCGCCGCCTCACCACGAGGATGCACGCTGGCACTGGTACGACACCCAGCCGGCCGAGTTCTCCGGGGTCGAGATCACCGAATACCGGGTGTCTGCCGCCCTCTGTCGCGCGGTCTTCCACGCCCAAGATCGCAACCCTCCCCCCCCGAACAGCCGATGATCGGCAGTGAACTGCAACAACGTCTCTGACGCTGGCATCACCGGCCCGGGACTTGTTACGCTCGGGGGCATGAACGCAGCAGCACCGAGTTCTCCCTCTGCCACGCTCCGACTCACCAGCGCCCACCGACGTCGTCTGAGAGAGGTCTGGCGCGCGGACGATGCGCCGCGCCAGGATGCGCTCGAGATCGAGCTGCTGGCCCTCGGACTGCTCGAGCGGCATCAGGACGGCACCAGCGGGCGACGCTCCATCCGGGTGACGGATGCCGGAATGCAGGCGCTGGCCGATTCGGCCGCCCGCCATCAGGTCGCGCGCAGCCAGCATGACGCGCTGGTCGAGCAGATCAGCCTCGCCCTGCAGGCCGAAGACCGCATCGTCTGGCGCGGCCTGTCTCTCGACGCCGCGCCGCCTGGCCTGCCGGTCGCGCCCGACGAGGCCCGGCCGGACGTCTACTCGATACGGCACACCACGGACCCGGATGATCTGCAGCCGCTGGTGCACGAGATCCGCATCAGCCGCGCCGACCTGCTCGCCGACCTGAAGCGGCCGCATCGGCGCGCCGTCTACCACGACATGGCCGCCGGGCTGTACTACGTGCTGGCCGACGGCATCGCCGAGGCAGCCGAGATTCCCTCGGAATGCGGCGTCATCATGCTGAAGAACGGCCAGCTCCAGACGCTGCGACCGGCCACGATGCGGCGGCTGTACCACAGGTCGGGGCTGCCCTTCACGGTCTGGATGGCACTGGCGCGCAATGCGCCGGCGCCTCATCCGCAGGTCCAGCCGCGGCCGCCGAGCGATGATCCGCTCGAGAACACCGGTTCGCTGGGCGACGAGTGAGCGCGGGCGCTCAGGCCGGCAGCAACGCATTGAGGCCCGAACTCAGCGCGGACCACCACAGCACCCGGGGCTGACGGGCCAGCGTGCCCAGCCGGCTCGGCCCGCCCGGCCGGCCGTAGTGCAGCAGGCTGCGCACCGGCACCTGTCGGTGGCGGGCCACCCAGAGGAGGCCCTGGCGCGGCTGATCCGGCTGCAGCTCCAGCGTGACGGCGGTTCCCGCGTCGCGCAGCTGCGTGATGCAGCGATCGACCACCTGCGGGTCATGACAGGCCAGGGTCACCTGGGGCACCTGCCCGGCCACCCGCATCACGAGCCGCTCGAAAGCCTCGATCGACTGCCGCCGGGCGCCCCCCGTGTCCGCCCAGCGCTCATGCACCAGCCGCAGGCGCACGCCGGCGGCGCCGGCCCGGTCGGCATCGGCCAGGCTGCGCTCGCGATCGCCCGACAGGGACAGCCCGAGACGGTCGTGGTGCGCGCCGAGCAAGGACAGCTGGTCGAGCAGCGCATCCATGGCCGTGGGCGCCACCAGATCCAGCGTGACCGGCATGGCCCGAGAGCGCGCGGCCGCCAGCAGCCGCATCATCTGCATCACGTCCTGGCCGATCGCGGCCGGCTGCACCAGCAACTGGGCTTCGGTGGGCAAATCGGCCAGCGCGGCCATGCTGCCGATCACCCGCGCCACCACCTCGTCGGGCGACTCGCCCGCCTCCGGCCGGTAGCTGACGCTGGCCCCCATGCGCCAGCGGGCCAGTCGCGCGGCGGCCGACAGGATCTCGTCGAAACGCACCGACGTGCGCGAAGGCCCGCAGCCCCCCGCACCGGCGGCCGCTTTGTCTTGTCTCATGGCTGCATTCATCCCGTTACTCATCCACACGATGCAACAAGTGTCACGAATTCCATCAGATTTCGTGGTCAGACCGAAGGCAAAAGCCGTGCCGATCAATTTTCACTGCGACAGATCAAAACCGGGCGCCAAAGCCCGCTCATTCTGAAAAATCACGTCGCCCACCACCGGAGTGCCGGAGTCGGCAGGAATGCGCACCGACACGGGTCACGGCAGATGCACCACGGGGGTGAGCCGACGTACGCTGCAGACCCGATCAACACCGTCTTGGGGACGAAGATGGCACTGCCCCTGCCCGCACCGCTGCGCCTGCTGCAAGCCGACCTGCCCGCCTGCCCTCAGGCCCTGCTGGACCTGCAGGCGCTGATGCACGACGACGACAGCGCCCTGCCCGCCATCGCGGCCCTGATCGAGTCGGACATGGCGCTGGCGGCCGCGGTCGTGCGCACCGTCAACTCGGCGATGTACGGCCTGCTGCGGCGGGTCGAGACGGTGGGCGAGGCGCTGCGCTACCTCGGCACCCGCGAGGTCATCGCGATCAGCTACGCCAGCGCGCTGCGCTCGGCCTTTCCGTCATCGCCCCGCATGAATGCCCTGTGGGAAGCGGCCGGGCAGACCGGCCTGCTGATGGGCCGCAGCGCCCGGGCCCTGGGGATGGATCCGCTGCAGGCCCACACGGCCGGGCTGTTCGCTCGCAGCGGGCTGGCGGTGATGCTGGCGCACCTCGGCACGCCGCATGCGGCGCTCGTCGACCGCTGGAGCCACGATCCCGTCGCGCTGGATGCGGCCGAGACGCGCACCTGGGGCATCGGCCACGCGGCCTACGGCAGCGTGCTGTGCGCCAGCTGGGGCCTGGCCGCGCCGGTGGTGAGCTTCGTGCGGGAGCGCACGCGCCCGCCCGAGCAGCGCGCGGGCCTCGACCCCCGGCTGCGCCGCCTGCTCGCGCTCGGCAGCGCCGCCGAGGCCCTGCTGCATGCGGCGGCAGGCGGCTCGGCCACCCTGACCGGCCTGGCGGGCGATGACGCGCTGCCCGAGCCCGAACTGCGGGCCGCCATCGCACCGCACTGGCACCCCTTGCGCGAGCTGCGGGCACGCGGCTTGCAGATCATCGACTGACACCCGAGGAACTTCATGGCCCGCGATCCCTCCCCCTCTTCGGCCGGTCACATCCGGCTCACCTCCCATCCCGGCCAGGGTGCAGCCGGGGCCCCGCCGATCCGCTGGGGCGAAGCCGATCCGCACGCGCGCGGCCCGGTGGTCGGCACGACCACCTCGCGCCACCAGCGCAATGTCGTCGGCACGCACAGCGGCAGCTACGGCGTCTACCGCGCGCTGGCGGTGGCCGCCGGCAACCTCGAGCGCGGCCACCGCGCCGACCTGACCAACACCGCGCCGACCGACCGCATCGGCCCCTACCCGCAGTGGTCCGAGCCCGAGCGCATCGTCTCGATCGATCCATGGGGCGCGCTGGTCGCCGAGGTCTATGCCGAGCAGATCGCCGCCGGCATGGACATCCGCCCGACCCTCGCCGTCACCAAGGCGCACATCCACCTGCCCGAGGTGCGCCAGGCCATGGCCTTCCAGCGCCTGAAGCCCGACGGCCGCATCCTGCTCGAGGACGGCTCGGCCGCGGTGACCAAGATCGCGGTCGAGCCGGTCTGGTGGCTGCCCGGCGTGGCCCGGCGCTTCGGCGTCAGCGAGGCCGAACTGCGCCGCACGCTCTTCGAGGAGACCGGCGGCATGTACCCGGAGCTGGTCACCCGCAGCGACATCGAGGTCTTCCTGCCACCGATCGGCGGGCAGACGCTCTACGTCTTCGGCGACGTGCGCGACCTGGCCGATCCGTCGGTGACGCTGACCGCGCGCATCCACGACGAATGCAACGGCTCGGACGTGTTCGGCTCGGACATCTGCACCTGCCGCCCCTACCTGACGCACGCGATCGAGGAATGCATCGAGGGCGCGCAGAGCGTCGCGCACGGCGGGCGCGGCGGCGTGGGCCTGATCGCCTACAGCCGCAAGGAGGGCCGCGCGCTGGGCGAGGTCACCAAGTTCCTGGTCTACAACGCGCGCAAGCGCCAGGTGGGCGGCGACTCGGCCGACAAGTACTTCCTGCGCACCGAGTGCGTCGCCGGCGTGCAGGACATGCGCTTCCAGGAGCTGATGCCCGACGTGCTGCACTGGCTGGGCATTCGCCGCATCCACCGGCTGGTGTCGATGAGCAACGACAAGTTCGACGCCATCACCGGCAGCGGCATCGAGGTGGTCGAGCGCATCAAGATCCCCGACGAGCTGGTGCCCGCCGACGCGATGGTCGAGATCCAGGCCAAGATCGCCGCCGGCTACTTCACCACCGGCGAGGTGCCCGACGAGGCGGATCTGGCCGCCGTGAAGGGGCGCGGCCTTGAGTGACGCCCCCGCCTCCGACCTGCGCGCGGTGATCAACGACCCGGCCACCGTGCGGCGGCGCTGCCATGCGGTGGCCGCCGCGGTGGAACGCGGCCAGTCGCCCCATTTCCGCCTGGACCGCAGCGCGCTGCCGGCCATCGCGCAGCGCATCGCCGCGCTGACGCGCCGGCGCTTTCCGGATCTGCAGATCCCCTACCACAGCCGCTGGCGCCATTTCGAGGCCGGCGGCGTCGACCGGCAGGAGGCCATCGACGCGCAGGTGCGGCCGCTCGGCAGCGCCGGCCTGGCGCGCGCACGCATCGACCTGGCGCTGATCAGCGTGCTGCTCGACGCCGGCGCCGGCCCCGACTGGCATTACGACGAGGCCGAGACCGGCCAGCGCCTGGCGCGCTCGGAAGGGCTGGCGGTGGCGACGCTGCGCGCCTTCGCCGCCGGCGCCTTCTCGTCGGTGCCGGACGAGCCCTGCCGGGTCGATGCCCAGGCCCTGCTCGCGATCGATGCCGCCCGGCTGGCGCCGATGTTCCAGGTCGGACCGGCCAACCCGCTGGTCGGTCTGGAAGGGCGGGCGGCGCTGCTGCGCCGGCTCGGCGAGGTGATGCTGGCCCAGCCCGAGCGCTTCGGCCCCGAAGGCCGGCCCGGGCGCCTGTTCGACCGGCTGGCCGGCCGGGCCCTGATGCGCAGCGCCGGCCCGCCGGCGCTGCAGGCCACCGAGCTGCTCGCCGAGCTGCTGGCGTCGCTGGCGCCGATCTGGCCGTCCGGCCAGCACATCGACGGGCTGCCGGTCGGCGATGTCTGGCCTCACCCCGCGGCCAGCGCGCCCGACGAGGTCGCCGCCGGCCAGGTGCCCTTCCACAAGCTGTCGCAGTGGCTGACCTACTCGCTGCTGGAGCCCTTCGAGTGGGCCGGCATCGCGATACAAGGCCTGGATGCGCTCACCGGCCTGCCCGAGTACCGCAACGGCGGCCTGCTGATCGACGGCGGCGCGCTGGTGCCGCGGGCGGCCGACTTCGCCGCCCTGCCGAAGACGGTCGACGATCCGTGGGTGATCGAGTGGCGGGCGCTGACGGTGGCGCTGCTCGACGACCTGGCGCCGCTGGTGCGCGCCGAGCTGGGCGTCGAGGCGCGGCAGCTGCCGCTGGCGTGCATGCTCGAGGGCGGCAGCTGGGCCGCCGGCCGCGAGATCGCCGCCGAGCGCCGACCGGGCGGCACGCCGCCGCTGCGCATCGACAGCGACGGCACCGTCTTCTGACATGAACCGAACCGGACAGAGCCGACTCTGATCCGCAACCCGCGAGGAGAGACCCCATGAGCACGATGAACCCCACCGGCGCCGGCCGGGTCCATGTCGTCGATCACCCGCTGGTGCAGCACAAGCTGACGCTGATGCGCCAGAAGGATCTCTCGACCAACAGCTTCCGCCGGTTGCTCGGCGAGATCAGCATGCTGATGGCCTACGAGGTCACCCGCGACATGCCCACGCGCATGGTCGAGATCGAGACGCCGCTCGAGACGATGATGAGCCCGGTCATCGAGGGCAGGAAGACCGTCTTCGTCGTCGTCATGCGCGCCGGCAGCGGCTTCCTCGACGGCATGCTCGAGGTGGTGCCGGGCGCGCGGGTCGGCCACATCGGCCTGTACCGCGACCCCAGGACGCTGGTCGCGGTCGAGTACTACTTCAAGATGCCCGGCGACATGCACGAGCGCGACGCCATCGTGCTCGATCCGATGCTGGCCACCGGCAACTCGGCCGCGGCCGCGGTCGAGCGGCTGAAGGAGACCCGCCCGCGCTCGATCCGCTTCGTCAGCCTGCTGGCGGCGCCCGAGGGCCTGAAGCATTTTCACGAGGCCCACCCGGACGTGCCGGTCTACACCGCGGCGATCGATCGCCAGCTCAACGAGCACGGCTACATCGTGCCCGGCCTGGGAGACGCCGGCGACCGGATGTTCGGAACGAAGTGAATCGGCCAGACATCGAGGCCAAACACGGCTGTGGTTCAATTCCTCTCGTACGGAAACGGCACGAATGGTCGTGTCCTCGTCCGGATTGCGCCGGATCCAGATCGGATCACCAGGATGAGGTCGTCCGGAGTGACCGGCGCACATGAATCGGGGAATGCATGAACGGACCGGAGAGCCAGTCAGGCCACGCAGCGCCTGACCACCTGGATGACGACGTGGGCGAGGACCTGATGCGCGGAGATCCCGCAGAGGTGCTGCGGGCCATCCAGGACGACCTCACCCGACTGGCCGCACACGGCCCGCTGGAGGCGCTGATCAGGGCACATGTGCGGGCATGCCGGTCGGCGACCCGGCTGGGACGGCTCGACGACGCCATCGAGTCCGGACTGCTGGCCCGGCATCTGGTCGACTGCGGCCCCGCCGCGATGGCCGCGACCCTGCAGCTGCAGGCCATCGACGCCCTGGCCGGGGCGATGGCCTGGCGCCAGCAGGGAGACACCGCCCTGGCCATGCTGCATCAGCTGCGGGCCGCCCCGCCGGCCCGCCTGACGGGAGCGGACCTAGACCGCTGGCACCTGCGCCTGAGCCTGCAGATCGGCGACGTGCTGGCCTGGCGTCAGGCCCTGGGAGGCACGGGGCGCACCGAGCGCCCGCACGCGCTGCTGCAGCAGACCCTCGACGAGGCGCGCCACCATGCGCGCGCCCTGCCCGGCTCGGCGCGCACCGCATGGCGCCTGGGCTGGCTGACCGCGCTGTGCCAGGTCTGGCAAGCCGACACCCCGCAGGCCCGCCAGCATCTGGCCGCGCTGCGCCGGCGCCCGCCGTCGCTGCATGTGGATGAAACCCTGGCGCCCTTGTGGGTGGCTGTGCTGATCGCCCAGGTGCAGCAGGATGCGGCGGCCCTCGAGGCCGCCTCGCGTCGCCTGGCCGACGAAGCCGCACAGCGAGGCCACCAGCCGCTGGCGGATCTGGGCGAGCGCCGGCTGGCGCAGTGCCTGCTCGATCAGGGCCGGGACGCCGAGATGCGCCAGCGGGCCGAACTGACAGCGCGCCGCCGCCAGGGCACCGACGCCCTGCCCCTGCCCACCTCCGCCCGCCTGTCGCGCTACCTGGCCCAGGTGCAGGCCAGCGACCTGCGGTCGGCCCCGCCGATGGCGCCGACCGCCGCCACGAGCGGCCTGCGGTGCCCGCCGCCCCCCCCGAGCCGCGAGCAGTTCCTGGCCCAGGCGCGCCAGACCGTGCCGGCCCCGGCCGGGCAATCCTGCGCCGCACTGCTGCTGTCGGCACGCGACACCGATCCGCCTGCCGCGCCGCAGCAGGAGCGTCTGCTGGAGACCCTGGTGCACCTCATCGGCCGCACGCTGCGCACCGGGGACCTGGCCACGCGCTGGTCGGCCGAGCAGGTCGCGGTGCTGCTGAGGCAGGCCTCGGCCGACGATGCCGCCCGGGTCTGCCAGCGGCTGGCCGAGGCGGTGCAGAAGCGCGACTGGTCGACGCTGACCGACGACCATCTGCTGCAGATCGACATCAGCCATGCCCAGGCCAGCCCCGGCGACACCGTCGAGACCCTGATGCAGCGCTGCGAAGCCGAGATGGCCGCAGGCCGACGCCAGCGGCGACGCATCGCGGTCTGTCCCTGATCCTCCCCCAGCCCGCCCAGGAGCAACGATGGCCGCCCCCCGTGACCTGCTGATCCGCGATGCCACGCTGCCCGACGGGCGCCTCCACCAGGACCTGCTGATCCTGGACGGCCGCATCGCCGCCCTCGGACCGGCGCTGCCCGTGCCGGCGTCGGTGCCCACGCTCGACGCCCAGGGCGGGATGGTCAGTGCGCCTTTCGTCGACGCGCATTTCCACATGGACGCGACGCTCTCCTACGGCCTGCCGCGGGTCAACGCCAGCGGCACGCTGCTGGAGGGCATCGCGCTGTGGGGCGAGCTCAAGCCCCATCTGACGCAGGAGGCACTGGTCGAGCGCGCGCTGCAGTACTGC
>JAUPTP010000414.1 GCA_030918015.1 Pseudomonadota bacterium | reverse complement strand
CTGGAACCGCAATCCGGCCGGCGAGGCCATCGTCATCGAGCCGGGCGACCGCATCGCGCAGCTGCTGTTCGTGCCGGTGGTGCGCCCGCGCCTGAAGGTGGTGGCCGAGTTCAGCGGCGACAGCGCCCGGGGCCTGGGCGGCTTCGGCTCGACCGGCATCGCCGCCAAGGGCTGAGAGCCCGGACGCTCAGTGCAGCGTCGTGCCCGCCGGCGCCAGGTCGACCAGGCTGGCCTCGCCGTCACCGACGCCGCCGTTCTCGACCTCCTCGTCGGTGGCCTCGCGCACCGCGTGCACCTTGATCTGCAGCACCAGCGCGATGCCGGCCAGCGGATGGTTGCCATCGAGCACCACATGGGTGCTGTAGACCTCGGTGACCGCGTAGATCACGTCGGCGGGCAGGTCAGGCGTGGTGCTGCCCGGGGGCGGGCCCTCGAAGCGCATGCCCACCTCGATGTGTTCCGGAAAGATGGCCCTTTCCTCGAAGAACACGAGCTGGGCGTCATAGTCGCCGAAGGCATGCTCGGGCTCGAGATGCAGCGTGGTCTCGTGACCTTCGCCGTGCCCGGTGAGGGCCTCCTCGACCTTCGGGAACAGGTCATCACCGCCGACGAGGAATTCGAGCGGTTCCTTCAGCTCGTCGATGAGCTGGCCATGAGCGTCTTCGAGTCGCCAGCTCAGGCTGGCGACGCAGGGGGCTTGGATCTGCATGGGCGCAATCATCGCATGCCGGTCCGCTCAAGGCGAACCTCCGTCACGCCCCGGCACAATGTGCGCATGAACATGAACAAGACTTCCGTCTCCCGCCATCCCGACCCGGCGGTCGAGCCGATCGATCAGCCCCAGACCTTGCTGGGCGGCCTGAGCGCGGCCGACTTCATGCGCACTCACTGGCAGCGTCAGCCGCTGCTGGTGCGCCAGGCGCTGCCCGGCGTGCAGCCGCCGATCAGCCGCGCCGATTTGTTCCGCCTGGCCGAGAGCGACGAGGTCGAGTCGCGCCTGGTGGTGCGCCACGGCCAGGGCGATGATGCCGACTGGACGCTGGTGCGCGGTCCGCTGGGCCGGCGCAGCCTGCCGCCGCTGAAGCAGCGCGACTGGACGGTGCTGGTGCAGGGGCTGGACCTGCATGTGCCGGCGGCGCAGGCGCTGCTGACGCGCTTTCGCTTCGTGCCGCAGGCGCGTCTGGACGATCTGATGATCTCCTGGGCGGCCGAGGGCGGCGGCGTCGGCCCGCATTTCGACTCCTACGACGTCTTCCTGATCCAGGTGGCCGGGCGGCGGCGCTGGCGCATCGGCCGCATGCCGGACGCGACGCTGCGCGAGGGCCTGCCGGTCAAGATCATCGAGAACTTCGCGCCCGAGCAGGAATGGGTGCTCGAGCCCGGCGACATGCTCTATCTGCCGCCGGGCTGGGCGCATGACGGCGATGCGGTCGGCGGCGAGTGCATGACCTGTTCGGTGGGTTTCCGCTCGCCGCACCGCAGCGAGCTGGCCCGCGAGACGCTGCTGCGGGTGGCCGACGCGATCGAGGACGAGTCGGATGCCGGCACCCGCCCGGTCGTCTACCTCGATCCGCATCAGGAGGCCACCACCGCGCCGGGCCGCCTGCCGGCCGAGCTGCTGCAGTTCACCGAGACGGCGCTGCGCCGGGTGCTCGACGAGCCGGGCGCGCTGGCCCGCGCGCTGGGCGAATACCTGAGCGAGCCGAAGGCGAACGTCAGCTTCGAGATCGCGCAGGATCCGCTGCCCGAAGGCTGCGGCGTGCTGCTCGATGCGCGCAGCATCATGCTCTACGACGACGCGCATGTCTTCATGAACGGCGACTCCTGGCATGCGGCCGACGAGGACGCCCAGGTGCTGCGCCGGCTGGCCGACGCCCGCCATCTCGATGCCGGCACGGTCGCCGCAGCCAGCCCGGAGCTGCGCGCGCTGCTCGAGCAGTGGTGCGACGACGGCTGGATTCATCCGCTGTGACCACGCCCGCAGTGGCGTAATTGAAACATCCGCCTGTCTCGCCTGCGCATTGACGAGACAGGCGTTACGATAACGCTGCTGTGCTGCAACACGCTGGCTGTGTTCTTGCGGAGTGTGCTCGCCCGCTCCGCAAAACGCAGGACAAACAGAGAAAGCTTGATGTTTTCTTATGCGGGTCCCGCGTCGGCAGGACAAGTAATTTTCTGTTGTAGAATCGAAGGCTGGTTGCAGAAATGCTCGAGCTTTCTGTTTCCGTGATGGCACTTGAAGACGGTGGCGTGGTCGCCGCCAGTCCGACAGGCCGAGATTACCGGTAATTGTCTGTCTCTCTGACTGAGGTAAAAAGCATGAACAAGTCGCTCCTGATGGCCGCCCTGATCGCTGCCGCCGCCCTGGCCGCTTGCGGCAAGAAGGAAGAAGCCCCGGCCGCTCCGGCTCCTGAGGCTTCGGCTCCGGCTCCGGAAGCTTCGGCTCCGGTCGCTGAAGCTGCTTCGGCTGCCGTTGACGCTGCTTCGGCCGCCGTTGACGCCGCTTCGGGCGCTGCTGACGCCGCTGCCTCGAAGTAATTCCTGCTGCTGCACCTTGCGGTGCAGTCGGGAATCAAAAAACCGCCCTCGAGGCGGTTTTTTCATGTGCCTTTGAATTTCACGCCCGGATCAGGGGGCGGAAAAACAAAACCCGGCCAGAAGGCCGGGTTCGTGATTCAGGGCTGGACCTGGATTCAGGTCAAGATTCAGCGCAGCTCGGCCACCAGCAGCTGGGCGATGTTGCGTGCGCCCTCGTCCGCGACGGGGCGGCCCTGTTCGTCGAGCACGGTCACCTGGGCGCGATCGCCACCCTGGCCGGCGGCGGCCAGACGCAGGCGGTAGCGCGTGCCGCTCAGATCAGCCTTGCGGGCGCCGAACATGCGCGACAGGAAGCTGGGTTCTTCCTTGCCGGCGAGCTTCGGGTCCACATAGCGGATCGTGTAGAGGCCGGCGCCCCGGTCACGCTCCTCGACCGTGAAGCTGCTGCGGTCCAGCGCCAGACCGACGCGGCGCCAGCTGCGATCCAGGCTGTCATCGATCTCGAGCGTGGCGCCGGGCTGGCCGTCGATCAGGCGGGCGCGCTGCGTCGTGGCCGGCGTGGCCGTGACCGCCTTCAGCGCCGTGTTCACCGCCTGCGCCGAGGGCTTGCTGGCGGCGAGGTCGTCGGCGGGCGTGCCCAGGCGCACCATCAGCCGGGCGAGCATCTCGGCCTCCAGGCCCGGATCGCTGGGGCGGGCGACCCATTTCAGGGCCTCGCTGCGCTCCTTCGGGCCGGAGGCCACTTCCTCGAGGCCGCGGTGGCTGATGT
>JAUPTP010000413.1 GCA_030918015.1 Pseudomonadota bacterium | reverse complement strand
GGCCGAGACGCTGCCGGCGCACGCGCTGATGCAGCGCGCCGGCCGGGCAGTGGCGCGGCTGGCGATGGCGCTGGCGCCGCATGCGCGCCGCATCCATGTGCTGGCCGGCCACGGCAACAACGGCGGCGACGGCTTCGAGGCGGCGCGGCATCTGCACCGCGCCGGCCGCGAGGTGCGGCTGCATGCGATCGGCCGAGACCACGATGACGGGTGCGCCCAGGCCGGGCCGCCGGATGCCGCCGCCTCGCGCCGGCAGGCCGAGCTGGGCGGCGTGGCCATCGTCGCCGGGCTGGCGCCGCAGGCGCTCGATGGCGCCGACCTGGTGATCGACGCGCTGCTCGGCCGCGGCCTGGCGCGCCCGGCCCGCGGTGCGGTGGCCGACGCGATCCGGCTGTGCAACCGCTCGGGCGTTCCGGTGCTGGCGGTCGACCTGCCCTCGGGCCTGCCTGGCGACACCGGCGCGCTCGAGGCGGGTGCGGCCTGCATGCAGGCACGCTGGACGCTGGCGCTGCTGTCGCTGGCGCCGGGCCTGCTGACCGCACACGGCCGTGACCAGGCCGGCGAGATCTGGTGGGATGACCTCGGCGTGCAGCTCGCGCACCCGGACTGTCCTGCTCCGGCAGCCTGGCTGCAAGGTGCGGCCGGGCTGCAGGCGCTGTGGCCGGCACGGCGTCATGCGCAGCACAAGGGCAGCTTCGGCGACGTGCGCATTCTCGGCGGCGCCGGCTCGATGGGCGGCGCGGCGCTGCTTGCCGGGCGCGCGGCGCTGGGGGCCGGCGCCGGTCGTGTCTGGGTCGACCTGCTCGACGAGCACGCGCCGCGCCTGGACCCGGTGCATCCGGAACTGATGTTCGCGCCGACCCCGGCGGACGAGCGCCTGGCATCCAGCACCGTGGTGGCCGGCTGCGGCGGCGGCGACGCGGTGGCCGCGCGGCTGGCGCCGCTGCTGGCGCAGGCCGGGCGGCTGCTGCTCGATGCCGACGCGCTCAACGCGCTGGCGGCCGATGCGAGGCTGATGCAGGCGCTGCGCCAGCGCGGCGCCCAGGGCCGACCGACGCTGCTCACGCCGCACCCGCTGGAGGCCGCACGCCTGCTCGGCTGCAGCGCCGCCGAGGTGCAGGCCGACCGGCTGCGCGCGGTGCGCGAGCTGGCCGACCGCAGCAGCGCGGTGGTGGTGCTGAAGGGCTCGGGCACGCTGATCGGCCGGTCCGGGCCGCATCACGCGCCCTGGATCAACGCCAGCGGCCATGCCGCGCTGGCCACACCCGGCAGCGGCGATGTGCTGGCCGGCTGGATCGCCGGCCTGTGGAGCCAGATCGCCAGCGCCCACCCTGCCCGCGACGAAGCCGTGCTGGATGCGGCCGAGCTGGCGGCCCGTCGCGGGGTCTGGCTGCACGGCAGCCGCGCCGAGCGCCTGGCCCCGGACGGCCAGGCGCTGGTGGCCAGCCGCATCGTCCCCGACGGGCAGGACGGCTGAAGAAGCCGCCGCCCGCCTCGGTCCCTCAGCGCCGTCGCTTGGCCGCGCTGTTCTTGGTGGCCGTCTTGCCTGCGGACTTGGCCGTGCGCTTGGCCGCCTTGCGCGAAGGCCGCGGACTGTTGGTGCGATCCCGTTCGCGCGATGCGGCGCGGCGCACCGCACGATCCGCCTCGGTCACCGACTGCAGCTCGTCCTGGGCCCGCGCGGGCGAGCGCTCCCGCCCGCCCTTGCCAGCCGGTGCCGCCGGCGGCAGCGCCGGCGCCAGCGGATCGCGCACCAGACGGAAGTCGATGCGCCGCCCGTCCAGATCGACCCGGCTGACCTGCACCCGGATGCGCACGCCCACCGCGTAGCGCACGCCGGTGCGTTCGCCGCGCAGTTCCTGGCGCACCTCGTCGTAGCGGAAATACTCGCCGCCCAGCTCAGTGATGTGCACCAGGCCCTCGACATAGAGCTCGTCGAGCTGCACGAACAGGCCGAAGCTGGTCGCGGCGCTGACGGTGCCGGAATATTCCTCGCCGAGGCGATCGCGCATGAACTTGCACTTCAGCCAGGCTTCGACATCGCGCGAGGCCTCGTCGGCGCGGCGCTCGTTGGCGCTGCAGTGCGCGCCGGCCGCCTCCCAGGCCTCCAGATCGCGCGGCGCGATGCCCTCCATCCGAGGCATCGGCTTGGCGCCGGCCCCGCCGGGACGCCGGCGCAGCGGCTGCGCCGCCCCGGGAATCGCGGACTTCACCACCAGCCCGTACTTGCGCCCGGCCAGCAGCCCCTTGATCACCCGGTGCACCAGCAGGTCCGGATAGCGCCGGATCGGGCTGGTGAAATGGGTGTAGGCGTCATAGGCCAGACCGAAGTGGCCGCTGTTGACCGGCGTGTAGATCGCCTGCTGCATCGAGCGCAGCAGCATCGCGTGGATCTGCGCCGCGTCCGGCCGGTCGCGGGTCTGCTGCGCCAGCGCCTGCAGCTCGGCCGGCTTGGGCTCGTCGCTGACCGACAGGTTCAGGCCCAGGCTGCGCAGATAGGCCTGCAGCGCCACCCGCTTCTCGGGCGTCGGCCCCTCGTGGACGCGGTACAGCGACGGATGCTTGCCCGCCTGGATGAAGTCGGCGGCGCAGACATTGGCCGCCAGCATCGCCTCCTCGATCAGCCGATGCGCCTCGGTGCGCACCCGCGGCACGATCTTGTCGATGCGGCCGTTGTCGTCGCAGACGATCTGCGTCTCGGTGGTCTCGAAGTCGATCGCGCCGCGGGTGCCGCGCTGCCGGAGCAGCACGCGGTAGACCTCGTGCAGATGCAGCAGATGCGGCACCAGGTCGGCGCGGCGCTGCGCCTCCGGGCCGCGGGTGTTCGACAGCACCGCAGCCACCTCGGTGTAGGTCAGCCGCGCATGCGAGCAGATCACCGCCGGATAGAACTGGTAGGCCGCGACCTCGCCGGTGGCATCGACCAGCATGTCGCAGACCATCGAGAGCCGGTTCTGCTCGGGATTGAGCGAGCACAGGCCGTTGGAGAGCTTCTCCGGCAGCATCGGGATGACGCGGCGCGGGAAGTAGACCGAGGTCGCGCGCTCGTAGGCATCGTCGTCGAGCGGGTCGCCCGGCTTGACATAGTGGCTGACGTCGGCGATGGCCACCACCAGCCGCCAGCCCTTGCGCCGCCCGACCTTGGCCGGCTCGCAGTAGACCGCATCGTCGAAGTCGCGCGCGTCCTCGCCGTCGATCGTCACCAGCGGCACGTCGGTCAGGTTGATGCGCTGCTTCATGTCGACCGCGCGCACCCGGTCGGGCAGCTTGCCGGTCTGCGCCAGCGTCTCCGGCGAGAAGCGATGCGGC
>JAUPTP010000412.1 GCA_030918015.1 Pseudomonadota bacterium | reverse complement strand
GCCCGCGAGTCGGGCAGGAGATTGGATCAATGAAGGAGCCGCGGTGAACAATCAATGGTTCTCCAAAGTCGCTGTGTGGCTGGTGATCGCCCTCGTGCTGTTCACTGTCTTCAAGCAATTCGACCGTACCGCCACCGCAGGCAACCAGATTGGTTACTCGGAATTTCTCGAGGAGGTCCGCGCGAAACGCATCCGGGAAGTCGTTCTCCAGGAGAACCCGGGTGGCGCGGAGATCGAGGCGCTGACCACGGATGACAAGCGCATCCGCACGACGGCGACCTACCTTGACCGCGGCCTGGTGGGCGACCTGATCAACAACGGCATCAAGTTCCGCGTCAAGCCGCGCGACGAGCCTTCGCTGCTGACCAGCCTGCTGATCTCGTGGGGGCCGATGCTGCTGCTGATCGGCGTGTGGGTCTACTTCATGCGCCAGATGCAGGGCGGGGGCAAGGGCGGGGCGTTCAGCTTCGGCAAGAGCCGTGCGCGCATGCTCGACGACACCAACAACTCGGTCACCTTCGCCGATGTTGCCGGTTGCGACGAGGCCAAGGAAGAGGTCAAGGAACTGGTGGACTTCCTGAAGGATCCGCAGAAGTTCCAGAAGCTTGGCGGCCGCATCCCGCGTGGCGTGCTGATGGTCGGCCCTCCGGGCACCGGCAAGACGCTGCTGGCCAAGTCGATCGCCGGCGAAGCCAAGGTGCCGTTCTTCTCGATCTCGGGCTCCGACTTCGTTGAAATGTTCGTCGGTGTCGGTGCCGCCCGCGTGCGCGACATGTTCGAGCAGGCCAAGAAGAACGCGCCCTGCATCATCTTCATCGATGAGATCGACGCGGTCGGTCGTCACCGTGGTGCTGGCCTGGGGGGCGGCAACGACGAGCGCGAGCAGACCCTGAACCAGATGCTGGTCGAGATGGATGGCTTCGAGACCAATCTCGGCGTCATCGTGATCGCGGCGACCAACCGTCCGGACATCCTGGATCCGGCGCTGCTGCGTCCGGGGCGCTTTGATCGTCAGGTCTATGTGACGCTGCCGGACGTTCGTGGTCGCGAGCAGATCCTGAACGTGCACATGCGCAAGATCCCGGTGGGCCAGGACATCCGTGCCGACATCCTGGCGCGCGGCACGCCGGGCTTCTCTGGCGCCGATCTTGCCAATCTGGTCAACGAGGCTGCCCTCTTCGCGGCGCGTCGCAACGCGCGCATCGTCGAGATGCAGGATTTCGAGAAGGCCAAGGACAAGATCATGATGGGCCCCGAGCGCAAGTCCATGGTCATGCCCGAGGAGGAGCGCAAGAACACCGCCTACCATGAAGCGGGCCACGCGCTGGTGGCGCGCCTGCTGCCCAAGACCGATCCCGTTCACAAGGTGACGATCATCCCGCGTGGCCGGGCGCTGGGTGTGACGATGCAACTGCCCGAAGGCGATCGCTACAGCATGGACAAGGGCCGGATGCTGTCGACCATCTCGGTGCTCTTCGGCGGGCGCATCGCCGAGGAGGTCTTCATGGATCAGATGACCACCGGTGCCAGCAACGACTTCGAGCGAGCGACCCAGATCGCCCGCGACATGGTCACCCGCTACGGCATGACCGACGCGCTGGGTCCGATGGTCTACGCGGACAACGAGGGCGAGGTCTTCCTCGGCCGCTCGGTCACGAAGACCACCAACATGTCCGAGCAGACGATGCAGAAGGTCGACAGCGAGATCCGTCGCATCATCGACGAGCAGTATGCGCTGGCGCGTCGCCTGATCGAGGACAACCAGGACAAGATGCACGTCATGGCCAAGGCGCTGCTGGACTGGGAAACCATCGACTCCGACCAGATCGACGACATCATGCACGGGCGTCCGCCGCGTCCGCCGAAGGACTGGACGCCGCCGGTCGGCCGTCCGGGCGGTCCGACGACGCCGTCCGTCAACTCGGGCAACGCGACCGCGACCGCAGTCTGAGCACACGCGCTGCATCCGCTTTTTCCGCACGGGGCCTGAGGGCCCCGTTTTCTTTGTCGCCGCTCAGGATGCAATGCTGGCGGCTTGCGCCTGCCACGGGAAATCCAGCCAGCGACTGGCGAAGCTGAGCAGCCGGGCGAGTTCCCCCGTGGTCCAGAGTCGGGCGGCTCGGGACGACGGAGAAGACGCAGAAGAGAGCACGGCAGCGCCGGCCGCCGATGTGCTCAGGTGCCGAGTCCGGCGTGCCACGGCGTCCGAGGTGTCGATGATCTGCACGTCCTGGCCCAGTTCGGCCTGGATGTGGTGGGCCACGAACGGGTAGTGGGTGCATCCCAGCACGACCGTGTCGACCTGCTGGGCTCGCAAGGGCCTGCAGTGTTCCTCGACACGCGCCCGTACCTCGGGTGAATCGACCTCTCCGCTTTCGATCGCTGCTGCCAGGCCTGGACAGGGTTGAAGCCGCAGATCCACATGGGCGGCATGGGCCTGGGCCAGCAGGCGGAATCGTTCGCTGTGCAGGGTGCCGGTGGTGGCCATGACGCCGATGCGGCCGTTGCGTGTCAGTCCGGCCGCCGGCTTGATGCCGGGCTCCACGCCGACGATCGGCCAGTCCGCATGGGCCTGGCGCAAGGTCGAGACTGCGGCCGCGGTGGCGGTGTTGCAGGCGATGACCAGCAGATCGGCGCCCCGCTCTCGAAGAAAGCGGGCAATCGCCAGCGAACGCTGGCAGACATGGGCGTCTCCGCGCTCGCCATAGGGGGCATAACCCGAATCCGCGACATACATCAGATCCGCTTCGGGCAGCATGTGACGGATCGATCGCAGCACGGACAGCCCCCCCAGGCCGGAGTCGAACACGCCGATGCGCACGGCAGTCGCAGACGAGGGGGTGTCGTTCGTGGTCACGGGCGGCGGGCAGCAGACACGGGGCGGCCAGTCTATCAGCGACATCCCCAGGTTGATGGACCATGCTGCAGTGCGGTGATGCCGAGTTTTCGCCCTAGAATCGAACGATCGTTCTTTTTTTGATTTGGCGGTGCCACAATCCGGCGCAGCAACTCACCTCAGGCCGGACCCTAAAATCCGGCTCCCCATCTACAGCATGCAGATTTTGGAGAACCTGGCATGAAGGCACTCGTACCCGTCAAGCGGGTGGTCGACTACAACGTGAAGGTGCGCGTGAAGAGCGACGGCACGGGCGTGGACATCGCCAACGTGAAGATGAGCATGAACCCCTTCGACGAGATTGCGGTCGAGGAAGCGGTGCGGCTGAAGGAGAAGGGCATCGTCACGGAGATCGTGGCGGTGTCGTGCGGCGTGAGCCAGTGCCAGGAGACGCTGCGCACGGCGATGGCGAT
>JAUPTP010000411.1 GCA_030918015.1 Pseudomonadota bacterium | reverse complement strand
CTTCTCGTCGAAGGTCTCGACCGCGTTGTGGCGCAGCGGGCCGTCCCGGGTGGCGCCCAGCGTGGCGTTGCGCAGGATGTCTTCGAGCTCGCCCAGCAGCGGGAACTTGGCGCCCGCGGTCAGGAAGTACTGGATCACGCCGGTGTCCTGGCAGCTCGGGCGGTCGAGCTCGTCGGCGGCCTGCTGGTTCTGGCGCATCGACTCGTAGACTTCCTTGGCCAGGAAGTTGACCTCCTGCTCGCGCAGCTGACCCAGGCGCTGGGTCACGTCGGTCGGCAGGCGCTTGCCGATCCACGAGGTGAATTTGGACATGACCTCGGTGAGGTCATGGATGGCGGCATCCCGGTCCGCCGGACGGATGCTGGGGCTCTGGTCAATGGTCATGAGGGTCACGCTCCTGGGCGCTGTGGCGTCGGAACAGGACTCTAGGTTGAACCCGGTGTGGTTTTTTCCGCCGGAATTCAAGCCATCATTAACCCAGACTCATCAATGGCCCGAGCACCTGCGGCCATCCGGCGCCACCAGCGCCGGCATGACCAGCAGCACCAGCAGCAGCAGGAACAGCAGGTGATCGCTGCCTTCGGCGATGTGGCGCATGCCATCGCACAGCAGGTCGATCAGGCCGCTCCAGGGGCTGCCGGCGCCGGCATAGGCGACATAGGTCTGCGCCAGCGCGCTGCTGCTCAGGTAGCTGGAGAGCAGCCAGAAGCCGCTCGTCGAGGGCGTGCCCAGCAGCGCGATGTGGTAGTTGCCGCTGCCGTAGCTGCTGCCCGCGCCGCTGGCGTAGAGGTAGTCGTCGGCGGCCTGCAGGCCCTGGTGCAGCGTGTCGCCGGTGCTGCTCAGCGCGGTGGCGATCAGCGCGCGCGCGGCGGTGCGCTGCGCGGTGCTCAGGCTGCTCCAGCTCAGGCCGTTGCGCGAGACGACCATCGACGCCGGCAGGTTGGACCAGCGCCGCGCGGTGTCCAGGCTCCAGGCCTGCTGGACCTGGGCCTGCTGCGTGGTGCTGAGCGTGGCCAGGAAGGCCTGCGCCGCCGTCGTGGCCGAGGTGGCCAGCGCGCCCGAGGTGGTGGTGGTGACCGTCAGCGCGACCGCCGAGCGGGTGACCGAGCCCACCGAGTTGCTGACCACGACGTCGTAGCTGCCGGCGTGAAGGAAGATGGCGACTTCAGGATGCGGCAGACGGGTCAGCCGGTGCATCCCAGGCGAGCCGGCCGGCATCCTTGCCAGCGACCGAATAGAGCGCGCCCGGCGCATTGCGCGTCTTCTGGAAGTCCTCCAGCGACTGCCCGCGCATCGCGGCGTAGATGTGCAGGTTCGACACGCCCACCACCGCGCCGAGCTTCTCCAGCATGAAGAAGATGACGCCGTGGTGGATCAGGCCGCGCCAGTCGCGCTGGTGCACCAGGCGGATTTCCTCGGTCGTCAGGCCCGCGGCCTGCATGACGGCCAGTTCGTCGGCGCGGAAGGCGGCGCGCCGGACCGGATCGATCAGCCCGTGCAGGAAGCCGTTCAGGCGGAAGGCCTTGACACTGCGCTCGAAGTTGAACGGGTAGGTGCCGGCCAGACGCTCGGCGCCGGCGAGCTGCACCTGCATGGCGGCGCGGTGGCGCTCGATTTCGCCCGCGATCGCCGGGCCGGCCTGGTTCTCGTAGATGGCCGCGGCGATGCCGGTCATCGACGGCAGGTAGTAGGCCTGGTGCAGCTTCTTCACCTGGCTGGAGAGCGCGCCGCGCATCGTCAGCCACATCATCACCTCGGCACCCTCGGCGCCGCCCAGCTCGGCCAGCTCGGCGTGCGTCAGCTGCGCCAGACGCTCCGGGTCCTGCTCGAACAGCTCGAGGAACTGCATGTCCCAGGGCGTGTTGTTGAAGCCGGCGCGCTCGCCGTGCACCTGGTGCGACAGGCCGCCGGTGGCGACCACCACCACGCGCAGGTCTTCCGGGTAGCTCTCGACGGCGCGGCGCAGGGCCTGGCCCAGCTTGTAGAAGCGCCGCGCGGTCGGCACCGGGAACTGCAGCACGCCCATCTGCAGCGGCACGATGCTCACCGGCCAGCCGCCTTCGCCCTGGTGATCCCACAGCACCGACATCGGCGAGAAGGCGCCGTGGTCCAGCCCCTTGCCCTGGAAGAAGGACAGGTCGAATTCCTCCATCACCAGCGACTGGCCGATGTGCGCGGCCAGGCCCGGATGGCCCTGCACCGGCGGCAGGTCGCGCGCGCCGCCGCCCTCGTCGGCCGCGGACCACTCCTGGCCGATGCCCAGCGCGAAGGCCGAGTAGTGGTCGAAGAAGAAGGAGGTGACATGATCGTTGTAGGTCACGATCGCCACATCGGGCTTGTGCTCGGCCAGCCACTGCTTGACCGGCTCGAAGGCCGCGAAGATGGGGGCCCACACCGGGTCGTCATGCTTCTTCTGGTCGAAGGCGAAGCCGATGGTGGGGGTGTGCGAGACGGCGATGCCGCCGATGATGCGTGCCATGGAAAGGGGCTCCGGAAAGAGGGGGCCGCTGAAATCAGCGGGAATCAGCGCTTGGCGGCGTGCTGGGCGATCAGCGCGCGGGCGTCCTCGAGCATCCGGGCGCCCGGCCGGCCCTTGCCGTTCATGTCCGACACCCAGCTGTCGGCCAGCTTGGCACCGACCGCCTTCCACGCCGCCAGTTCGGCCGCCGGGATGACCTGGGTGGTGTTCTTCGCGGTCAGCTTCCTGCCCTCGGCATCGGCCTGCAGGAAGGCGCGACCGATCTGGCCCGACAGCGCCTGGCCGGAGTTGGCGTCGATCACCTTCTTCAGGTCGGCCGGCAGCGATTCGTACCTGGCCTTGTTCATCGCGAACACGAAGGTCGAGGTGTAGAAGGCGGGCTCGGCCGGATCGGTCTCGACGTGGTACTTGACCAGTTCCTGGATCTTGACCGAAGGCACCACCTCGTAGGGCACGACCGCCCCGTCGATCACGCCCTTGGACAGCGCGTCGCCCACCTGCGGCACCGGCATGCCCACCGGGGTCGCGCCCAGCATCGCCAGGTACTTGTTGGTCATGCGGGTGGGCGCGCGCAGCTTCAGGCCCTTCAGGTCCGCCAGGGTCTTGATCGGCTTGTTCGTCATGTGGAACACGCCGTCGCCGTGGACGTGGAAAGCCAGCGGCTTGATGTCCTTGAACTCGTCCTGGCTGTGCTTCTGCGCATAGTCCCACAGCGCCTTGCTGGTGGCCTCGGGGTTCTGCATCATGAAGGGCAGCTCGAAGGCCTCCAGGCTGGGGAAGCGCCCGGCGGTGTAGCCCGGCAGCGTCCAGACCACGTCGGCCACGCCGTCAC
>JAUPTP010000410.1 GCA_030918015.1 Pseudomonadota bacterium | reverse complement strand
AGCAGCGCCGGGCGGGTCAGCCGGCGCGGCTCGGGCAGCCCGGCCGGCGCGGTCGACAGGCGCGCGAGCACCCGCTGCGCCGCGCCCAGGTCCGGCCCGTGGGCCAGCATCAGGCTGCCGCGCTGGCGGAAGTAGCGCGCCGCATCGCCCTGGCCGTCGAGCGCGGCCAGCCGCTGCGCCACCTCGGCCCACAGCGGCACCGAGCGCAGGCCCAGCAGCGCCACCTCCGGCCCGGCCGCGTCCAGCTCGGCCAGCGGGCTGAGCATGCCGGCGGCGGTGAAGCCGGCCGGCCCCAGGCCGTCGCCGCGCGGCTCGGGCCCGGGGGCCGGGTCGAACACCTCGACCGCATGCCCGGCGTGCGAGAGCTGCCAGGCCAGCAGGCGGCCCAGCACGCCCGCGCCAGCGATGCCGATGCGCAGCAGCATGGCTCAGCCCTGCGCCGGCTGGATCGGGATGTAGAACTCCCCGCCCTGCGCCTTGAACTCGGCCGACTTCTCGGCCATGCCCTTCTCGGCGTAGTCGCGCACGTCCTGCGTGATCTTCATCGAGCAGAACTTCGGGCCGCACATCGAGCAGAAGTGCGCTTCCTTCGACGAGTCCTTCGGCAGCGTCTCGTCGTGGTATTCCTCGGCGGTCTGCGGATCCAGGCCGAGCGCGAACTGGTCGCGCCAGCGGAACTCGAAGCGCGCCTTGCTCATCGCGTCGTCGCGCGCGCGCTGGCCCGGATGGCCCTTGGCCACGTCGGCGGCGTGCGCGGCGATCTTGTAGGCGATGATGCCGGCCTTCACGTCGTCGCGGTCCGGCAGGCCCAGGTGTTCCTTCGGCGTCACGTAGCACAGCATCGCGGTGCCCATCCAGCCGATCATCGCCGCGCCGATCGCCGAGGCGATGTGGTCGTAGCCCGGGGCGATGTCGATGGTCAAGGGGCCCAGCGTGTAGAAGGGCGCCTCCTTGCAGTGCTTGAGCTGCTCGTCCATGTTGGCCTGGATCATGTGCATCGGCACATGGCCCGGGCCTTCGATCATGGTCTGCACGTCGTGCTTCCAGGCGATCTCGGTCAGCTCGCCCAGCGTGCGCAGTTCGGCGAACTGCGCCTCGTCGTTGGCGTCGGCGCCACTGCCCGGGCGCAGGCCGTCACCCAGCGAGAAGGTGACGTCGTACGCCTTCATGATCTCGCAGATCTCCTCGAAGTGCGTGTAGAGGAAGTTCTCACGGTGGTGCGTGATCATCCACTTGGCCAGGATCGAGCCGCCGCGCGAGACGATGCCGGTGCGGCGCTTGGTCGTCATCGGCACGAAGGGCAGGCGCACGCCGGCGTGGATGGTGAAGTAGTCCACCCCCTGCTCGGCCTGCTCGATCAGCGTGTCGCGGAAGATTTCCCAGGAGAGGTCCTCGGCGATGCCGCCGACCTTCTCCAGCGCCTGGTAGATCGGCACCGTGCCGATCGGCACCGGCGAGTTGCGCAGGATCCAGTCGCGGGTGGTGTGGATGTTCTTGCCGGTGGACAGGTCCATCACCGTGTCGCCGCCCCAGCGGATCGACCAGACCAGCTTTTCCACTTCCTCTTCAATCGAAGAGGTGACGGCCGAGTTGCCGATGTTCGAGTTGATCTTCACCAGGAAATTGCGGCCGATGATCATCGGCTCGACTTCCGGGTGGTTGATGTTGGCCGGGATCACCGCGCGGCCGCGGGCCACCTCGTCGCGCACGAACTCCGGCGTGATGATCTCGGGGATGCGCGCGCCCATCGCGTTGCCCTTCAGGCGGGCTTCGCGCTCGGCGTCCTGCAGGTACTCGCGCATCCACTCGCGCTTGCCGTTTTCGCGGATGGCGATGTATTCCATCTCGGGCGTCACGATGCCTTGGCGCGCGTAGTGCATCTGGCTGACGTTGGCACCCGCCTTGGCGCGGCGCGGCTGGCGCTGCAGGCCGGCGGCCTCGGCGCGCAGAGCCTCGATGCGGCCGCCATCGCGTTCTTCATGCTTGCCGCCGTCGTCCAGCGCGACGCGCTGGCGGCCGGTGTAGCTCTCGGTGTCGCCACGGGCCTCGATCCAGGCGCCGCGCACCGACTCCAGGCCCTTGCGCACGTCGATCGCCACGCCCGGGTCGGTGTAGGGGCCGGAGGTGTCATAGACCGTGACGCGCTCGCCGTTGGTCAGCGCGATCTCGCGCATCGGCACACGCAGGTCCGGGCGGCTGCCCTCGGTGTAGACCTTGGTCGAGGCGGGGAACGGCTCGCGGGTCAGCGTGAGCAGTTCCTGGAGCTTGTCGGGGGCGTTCATCGGAGGGTTCCTTCGGTTTCTGGCGGTCGGGTCGCGCTCCGAAGGGACTCCCGGGGCCGCGGGACCGACCGTCGCGAGAGAGGCGACAGGCCGGCACGGGCCGAGGGGCAGGCTCTTCTTCCGCCGGTATTAGCCGGGTCAAGTACAGCGGGTTCGGTCTTCGACCATCTCAGCACATCGGATCCGCCCGTCTTGTGCAAGGCGGGCCGACCCGGGGCACCCCGGAGCGTGGGGCGCATTGTGGGGAGATGCCCCCGGGGCGTCAAGCCGGGGAGCGCCGGAAACAAGGCCATGTCACGATGCGGGTCCACACGCGACCGCGATCGCGCGTGGACCCGAACTGCCCGAAGAACGATCCCGCCGCCGCCGATGACTTCCGACGCTCCCGAGAACACCCGCCCGCACCGGCTGCTGCGTGCAGCCGCGATCGCGCTGACCAGCGTGCTGCTGCTGTGGCTGCTGGCCTGGCTGGCGCTGCCGCCGCTGCTGAAGTCGCTGGTCGAGCGCCAGGCCAGCCAGGCGCTGGGGCGGCCGGTCACGCTGGAGCGCGTGATCGTGCGGCCCTGGGCGATGGACCTGGCCATCGAGCGGCTGCGCATCGGTGCTGCGCCCGGCGCGACCCCGGCCGAGCCGCTGCTGGAGGTGGCCCGGCTGCACGCCGACCTCGACATGGCCTCGCTGTGGCGGCTGGCGCCGGTCGTTGCCGCGCTGGAGATCGAGGCGCCGGCGCTGCGCCTGACCCGCACCGCCGAGGGCCGCTACGACATCGACGACCTGATCGCCCGGCTGGCGGCGCCCTCGCCCGCGCCGCAGCCCGACCGCGGCCCGGCACGCTTCGCGCTGCACAACCTGCGCCTGAGCGGCGGCTCGGTGCGCTTCGACGACCGGCCGACCGGTCAGGTCCACCAGCTCGGCGAGCTGACGCTCACGCTGCCCTTCCTGTCGACGCTGCCCTCGCAGGTCGAGATCGAGGTGGCGCCGCGGCTGGCCTTCGTGCTGGACGGCGCGCGCTTCGACAGCCAGGCGCAGGGCCGGCCGTTCGCGCC
>JAUPTP010000409.1 GCA_030918015.1 Pseudomonadota bacterium | reverse complement strand
GTTCATGTAGACCTCCAGGATCTGCGGCTTGCTCAGCAGGCTCTCGATCTTGTAGGCCAGCAGGATCTCGTAGATCTTGCGGGTGAAGGTCTTCTCGGTGCTCAGGTAGAAGTTGCGCGCGACCTGCATCGTGATCGTGCTCGCGCCCTGGCTCTTGGCCTTCTGGAACTGCGCCACCGCCGCGCGCAGCACGCCGATGGTGTCGACGCCGCCGTGCTGATAGAAGCGCGCATCCTCGATCGCCAGCACCGCATTGCGCATCACCGGCGGAATCTGGTCGATCGGCGTGTAGATGCGGCGTTCCTCGCCGAACTCGCCGAGCAGCACGCCGTCGGACGACCACACGCGCAGCGGCAGCTTGGGACGGTAGTCGGTCAGTCCGCCGATGTCGGGCAGGTTCGGGTAGGCGATGGCCAGGCCGATGCCGACCAGCAGTGCGCCGGCCAGTACCGCGCTGGCCAGCAGGCCGGCCAGCCAGGCCAGCGTCAGCCCGATCCAGCCGGCCGCAGTGCGGCGGCGGGCGTGGGCTCGGGGGGCGGGAGGGGCGCCGGTCTCGTCGTGATCGCTCATCTGGGGTGGGTCAGCCTGTGGGGCCCAGTGTATAAAAGCCGCGGCCCGTCGCCCGGGTGCCGGTCTGCGGTGGCTGGCGCGGGGATGTCCGCCTTGGGTCGCGGCGCGTCGCCGGCCTGTTGCGTACGGGTCAACAGCGGGGCATTAGGGGGCAGCTTTGCCATGGGCAGCAAGGGCTTTGCTGCTAGCATTGAAGTCGATTCTTAAGATGTGCCCTCTCTCCAACCCGATCGCCTTGCGCGTTGGGGGTCCCCACCTGTGAGCTTTCTCGACCTGCTGCTCGGCCGCAAGCACCCGGCGATGTTCGGTCTCGACATCAGCACGTCGAGCGCCAAGCTCGTCGAGCTGGGCATGACACCGTCCGGCGAATACACCCTCGAACGCATGGTCTCCGAGCCCTTCGGCAAGGGCTGGATCACCGATGGCCAGATCGAGAACTTCGATGACGTGGCCGAGGCCGTGCGCCGTCTGGTGCAGAAGAGCGGCACCCGCACACGCCAGGTCGTGATGGCGATGCCGCAATCGGCCGTCATCACCAAGCGCATCGTGCTGCCGTCCGGTCTGCGCGAGGAGGAGATGGAGCTGCAGGTCGAAAGCGAGGCCAACCAGTACATCCCGTTCTCGCTGGATGAGGTCAGCCTGGATTTCTGCGTCGTGGGCCAGAGCCCGACCTCCGGTGGCGACGTCGAGGTGATGATCGCCGCCTCGCGCAAGGAGCGGGTGCAGGACCGCCAAGGCATCGCCGAGGCCGCAGGCCTCAAGCCGGTGGTGCTCGACATCGAGTCCCATGCGGCCCAGCTGGCGATGCGCCGGCTGGTGCGCGAGCTGCCGCAAGGCGGCGAGAACCTGCTGGTCGCGCTGTTCGAGATCGGCGCCGATTCCACCAGTCTCAAGGTGCTCAAGGATGGCGAGCTGCTCTATGAGCGCGACCAGGCCTTCGGCGGTGCGCAGCTGACCCACCTGATCAGCCGCCACTACGGCATGCAGTTCGAGGAAGCGGAGACGCGCAAGCTGGCCCTGGCGGGCGGCGGTGATCCGCTCGAGGGCTACGAGACCATGGTGCTCGGCCCCTTCATCGACAGTCTGGCCCAGGAGATCGGGCGTGCGCTGCAGTATTTCTTCACCAGCACGCCGCACCACAAGGTCGACTACGTGATGCTGTCGGGCGGCACCGCCACCTTGCCCAGCCTGAAGGAGCGCGTCACCGCGCTGACCGGCTTTGCCTCCAATGTGGTCAACCCGTTCTCGGGCATGCGCATGAGCGGTGGTCTGCGTGAGTCCCGCGTGCACCGTGAGGCCGCGTCCTACCTGACGGCCTGCGGACTGGCGATGCGGAGGTTCGTGCAGTGATCCTGATCAACCTGCTGCCGCACCGTGCCGAGAAGCGGCGCCAGCGCAAGCGTGCGTTCTATCTGGCCCTCGGCGCCTCGGCGCTGGCCGGTGCCGTGGTCGTCGGTCTGTGGTCGATGTGGCTGCAGCACCTGACGGGCGAGCAGATGGCCCGCAACGACTTCCTGCGCCAGGAAACGGCCAAGCTTGAGGCGCAGATCAAGGACATCGCCTCGCTGCGTGCCGAGATCGAGAACCTGAAGGCCCGCCAGGATGCCGTCGAGGACCTGCAGATCAACCGCAACGTGCCGGTCTATCTGCTCGACGAACTGGTGCGCCAGACCCCCGAGGGCATCTACCTCAAGAGCATCCGTCAAGCCGACCAGGTGGTCACGGTCAGTGGCGTCGCCCAGAGCAACGAGCGTGTGTCGGAGTTGCTGCGCAACGTGCAGAACGCGTCGCGGTGGCTGCAGCAGCCGGAGCTGATCGAGATCCGTGCGGTGGCCCCGCCGGTGCAGCGCGCGGGTGCGCGGGTCGACACGCGTCGGCTCTACGAGTTCTCGATGAAGGTGCAGGTGAAGCTGCCCGGGGCCGCGGCCTCGGCGCCCGTGGCGGCCGGCAGTGCCGCGGTCCGCAAGTCCACCTGAGCGCGCGATGGCCACCAGTTACAACACACAGTCAGGCCTGCTGAGCCTGCTCAACACCACGCGCCCGGGCAACCTCGACGTCGGCCTGATGTTCGAGCGGGCGCAGCAGCAGTTCCGCAGCCTGGATCCCAACGAGCCCGGTCAGTGGCCGCTGCTGCCCAAGGCCTGCGCCTGGGGCGCGGCCGCGCTGGCGGTGCTGGCCGGCGGCTGGATGCTGGTCGTCTCGCCGGCCGTCGATGAGCTCGAGGTCGCGCGCAACCAGGAAGCGCCGTTGCGCGCCGAATACCGCGCCAAGCTGGGCCAGGCCGTCAACCTGTCCGAGCTGCGCAAGCAGAAGCAGCAGGTCCAGGAGTACGTGAACCAGCTCGAACGGCAGCTGCCCGGCAAGGCCGAGATGGACGCGCTGCTGTCGGACATCAACCAGGCCGGCATCGGCCGGGGCCTGCAGTTCGAACTGTTCCGCCCGGGGCAGGTCGAGCGCAAGGAATTCCATGCCGTGCTGCCGATCACCGTGCGCGTGACCGGCCGCTTCCACGACATCGGGGCCTTCACGGCCGACGTGGCCAACCTCTCGCGCATCGTCACGCTGCACAACCTGGTGATCGCCGCGCCGCAGGACGGCAGCGGCACGCTGACGATGGACACCATCGCGCGCACCTACCGCTACCTCGATCCTGAGGAGCTGGCCGAGGCCAGGAAGGTCAAGGCCGACGAGGAGAAGGCCCGGCGCAAGGGGGGCAAGCCATGAGGCGCGCGCGCAAGGCGTGGGCCGATGGCCGTCCG
>JAUPTP010000408.1 GCA_030918015.1 Pseudomonadota bacterium | reverse complement strand
CGCGAGCTCTTCGTCGGCCTGATCGACGGGGCGCATGCCGAGGCCTTCCTGGGCGGCGTGCGGCTCGAGCGCTTCATGGCGGCCCTCGAGGTGCTGACCGGCCTCCTGCCGGTCCCCGAGACGGTCGCGCTGGCCTGATCCGCGGTCTGTCCGGGGCCGTGCCGCCTCAGCGGTGGCGGCCCGGCAGCGCTGCGGACAGGCCGCCCATCGTCTCCCGGGGCCCGGGGAACTGGTCGGCCAGCCGCACCAGCTCCGGGTGCCCGCTGGCCCGGCACAGGCTCAGCACGGCCCGCGCGTAGTCGGTTCGCAGCAGCATCTGCGGCAGGTCCACCTCTTGCCCGGTCTCGCGCCGGAGCAGATCGCGAATCCGGCTGGCGATCTGCGTGCGGTCGAAAGGGGTGTCGGGCTGGTTCATGTCGGGCTCCTGCAAGCCCGGATCCCCTTGCACGGGGCGTGCCGGATGAAAAGGTGGCGGGCTGCCCCGCCGCTGGGCGGCCGCACCCGCGCCACTCGGGGTCATCCCGTATCTTTTCTGTCAGTTTGGGGTCAGATCAGCGCACTGCGCCCTCTTGTGGTGCATGCCAGGGTGCCTGGCGCGTCCGGCGCGGGCCGCTCAGATCGCCTTGCGCAGGTTGGCCGGCGCGATCTTCAGCGCCTCGCGGTATTTCGCGACCGTGCGGCGCGCCACCTGGATGCCCTGCTCCTCCAGCATCGTGCTGAGCTGGCTGTCGGAGAGCGGCTTCCTGACGTCCTCCGCGGCGACGAACTGCTTGATCAGCGCGCGCACCGCGGTGCTGGAGGCGTTGCCGCCGGCCTCGGTGTTCAGGCTCGAGCCGAAGAAGTACTTCAGCTCGAAGGTGCCGAAGGGCGTGGCCATGTACTTGGCGGTGGTCACGCGGCTGATGGTCGACTCGTGCAGGCCCAGCTCGTCGGCGATCTCGCGCAGCACCAGCGGCTTCATCGCGATCTCGCCGTGGGTGAAGAAGCCCTTCTGGCGCTCGACGATGGCCTGGCTGACGCGCTGGATGGTGTCGAAGCGCTGCAGGATGTTCTTGACGAACCAGCGCGCCTCCTGGAGCCGCGCCGAGAGCGTCGCGCCGCTGCCGGCGTCGTCGGCGCCGCGCTGGCCGCGGTGCTGGCGCAGCGCCTGCGCGTACATGTCGTTGATGCGCAGCCTGGGCATCACGTCCGGATTGAGCACGACCCGCCAGCCGCGACCCGCCTTCTGCACGATGACGTCGGGCACGACGATGTTGGCCTCGGCGCGCGCGAAGCGCCGGCCCGGCTTGGGCTCGAGCGTGACGATCAGCGACTGCGCGTCGCGGATGTCGTCCTCGTCGGCGCCGGTGGCGGCCACCAGCTTCTTCATGTCGCGCCGCGCCAGCAGCTCCAGATGGCCCTGGCAGATCAGGATCGCGACCCGGCGCGCCTCGGTGGCGTCATGCTCGCGCAGCTGCAGCACCAGGCATTCGCCCAGGTCGCGCGCGCCCACGCCGCAGGGCTCGAGGTTCTGCAGCCAGCCCAGCGCGCAGCGCAGCCGCCCGAGCAGCTCCTCGCGCAGCTCGGCGGCGGCCTGTGCCTCCTCCGGCGTCGGGGCCTCGGGCAGCTCGGCCTGGTCGAGGTCGACCGCGGTGACCTCGCCCGGCGCGACATCGCGGCCGAGCGCCTCGCCCAGCTCCAGGCCCACGGCCAGGCGCTCGGCGATCTCCTCGAGCGGGTCGGCCAGATAGCCGTCCTCGGTCAGCGAGTCGATCAGCGCCTCGACCAGCAGCTGGTCCTCGGGCGCCAGGCGCATGCCGCGCAGCTGGCCGCGCAGGTGATCGGGCAGGCTCTCGGCGATGCTGGAGCGCTCGCTCCAGTCGCTGTCCTCGTCGTCGGGCGCGCCGTTGCGGGTGCCGCCGACATCCGACAGGCTCTGGTAGTCGTCGTTGCCGCTGTCCCAGTCGTTGCCGGCGTCGCCGCTGTCGAAGTCGAGCTGGTCGACGCCGGCGCTCTCGCCGTCGCCGCTGCTGCTGGCGTCGGTCGGCGCCTCGCCCGGGGCTTCCGTGCCCGAGGCGCTCCAGTCCTCGCGCTCGCTGGTGACGGTGCTGCCGCCCTCGACGGCGACGGGCTCCGCGCCGCCGCCGCCGTCCTCGTCGGCCTCGAGGAAGGGGTTCTGCTCGAGCATCTGCTCGACTTCCTGATGCAGCTCCAGCGTCGAGAGCTGCAGCAGCCGGATCGACTGCTGCAGCTGCGGGGTCAGAGCCAGATGCTGCGAGAGACGGACCTGGAGAGAAGGTTTCATGGCGCGGTCACATCCGGAAGTGTTCGCCGAGGTAGACCTTGCGGACCTGCGGGTTCTCGACGATGTCCGCCGGGACGCCCTCGGCCAGCACATGGCCCTCGCTGATGATGTAGGCGCGGTCGCAGATGCCCAGCGTCTCGCGCACGTTGTGGTCGGTGATCAGCACGCCGATGCGCCGTGCCTTGAGGAAGCCGATGATGCGCTGGATCTCGATCACCGCGATCGGATCGACCCCGGCAAAGGGCTCGTCGAGCAGGATGAAGCGCGGCTGGGTCGCCAGCGCGCGGGCGATTTCCACCCGGCGGCGCTCGCCGCCCGACAGCGCCAGGGCCGGGCTGTCGCGCAGCCGCTCGATCGACAGGTCCGCCAGCAGGGCGCCGAGCTGCTCGTCGATCGCCGGGCGCGAGAGCGCGCGGCCGCGCTCGTCCTGCTGCAGCTCCAGCACCGCGCGGATGTTCTCCTCGACCGTGAGCTTGCGGAAGATGGAGGCTTCCTGCGGCAGATAGGACAGGCCCAGCCGCGCGCGCTGGTGGATCGGCAGCCGCTCGACGCGTTCGCCGTCGATGCGGATCTGGCCGGCGTCCGCGCGCACCAGACCGACGAGCATGTAGAAGCTGGTGGTCTTGCCCGCGCCGTTGGGCCCGAGCAGGCCGACCACCTCGCCGCTGTGGACGGCCAGGTGCACGTCCTTCACCACGAGGCGGGCGCCATAGCGCTTCTGCAGGCCTTCGGCCTCGAGCCGGCTGGTGTTGGCGCCGGGCGTCACCGGGGCGCCTCCGCGCCAGGCGCGGCGGGGCGCGGGGTCAGCACGCCGCGGACCCGTCCCGGGGTGCTGCCGCCGGCCGGATTCACCGTGCCGGCGCCGCCCTGGACTTCGAAGACATCGCGCTTGTGGTCGTAGACGATGGTCTGGCCGGTGACCTGATCGGCGAGGGTGCCGGCGCGCAGCACGCGCACCTGCGCCTGGCCGATGAAGCGCACCGTCTCGGTCAGGCTGTCGTATTCGATGCGCAGCGACTGGCCCTCGATCGTCTCGTCGACACCCTC
>JAUPTP010000016.1 GCA_030918015.1 Pseudomonadota bacterium | reverse complement strand
TGGGGGGCGTGGGCGTGCTGCTGGTGGCCGGGCTGTGGACCCGGCTCTTTCCGGCGCTGTGGCAGCGTGATCGGCTTCAGGATGTGCGCTTCGGGCGCGAGAGCTCGTCCGGATCGGCCTCGTAGTCGGCCGACTCCTCGGGGCACACCAGCTCGCTGCCCCGGCTCCAGGGCTGGTCCAGATAGAGCTGCCAGTCGCGGGCATTGGCCTCGTAGCGCTCCAGACCGCTGCCGTCGCCGCAGGTCTGCGGCGAGACCGACTGGCCTGGCCCCACCACGACGACCGTGCCCGCCTTGAGCGTGCAGCGGGCCACCCAGCGCAGCTCGTTCCAGCCCAGGCAGATCTCGTAGGCGGCCCGGTAGGCCTGCACCGTGCCGCGGGGGGCGTCATGCGACCACCAGCCGCCAAGGCGATTGGTGTGGCCGCGGGCATCCACCCGACCCGGCCCGTTCCACAGGCGCCAGACCGGCAGGTCCTCGGCCAGCCGGATCACGACCCCCTCGGACACGCCGCCCTGACCGGGCGCCTTGACCGCGGCGTCGATCCGGGCCCGGTCGTAGCCGGGCTCGCCGGGCTGCAGCACCACCGCACGGGCAGCCAGCGGCGGCGGCAGGGTCATGCCCCCGCGCGGACCGGCGCAGCCTGCCAGCACCAGGGCCAGCGCCAGCCAGCCCATCTGTCGTTTCATCATCGGTCTCTCCTCGTCAAGGAACTTCTGCTCAGGCCTGCAGCGTCAGGGCGGGCAGACCCTGGATCTCGAAGCGGGCCGTGCCACGCGTGGTACAGAGCTGGTAGTGCAGCCCGTCGCCGTCGGGCCAGGCCTCGGTGCGGTCGAATCCCAGCCGCTCGGCACGCTCGAAGGTCAGGCCATGCGACGACAGGGTCAGGCCGACGGGGCGGGCGATCCAGAGCTGCGCCAGGGTGGCGGGCCCGGTGACCGGCGGCTCCGCATCCAGCAGGCCCAGGCACAGGATCTGGCCCTCGCTGCGGAGCGACTCCAGACGCCAGCAGCGGTCATTGGGCCGCACGACCGCAAAGCCCCAGAACCGGATCTCGCCGAACGTGCGCCCCAGGGCCGGCTGCAGCAGCCCCAGCAGCGCCTCGAGAGGTCGGGCCGCATCGCCCCCGGGATGCACAGCGTCTTTGTCCATGATCTTTCATTTCCGATGCAATGAAGACAACCTCCGGAAACGAAACAAGGCGGATCCCCCCCGGCCACCAGGCCCTCGGACGATGCCGCGCTGCTCCTCCACTGCCGATTGTCATCTTCTGCACAAGGCAATGTTGCAGCGCCGCATCGTATTTTGGGGGGGAGTTTCCCGCACCGACGCACAATGGCCCCTGAGCCGTCCTCATTGCCACTGCCGGGAGCCCCATTGCCATGCGTCGTGTCGTCTTCAACCAGAAGGGAGGGGTCGGCAAGTCGACCATCACCTGCAACCTGGCGGCGATCAGCGCCAGCCGCGGCCTGCGCACGCTGCTGATCGATCTCGACACGCAAGGCAACAGCACCCGCTACCTGCTCGGGGCCGGGGCGGATGCACTGGACGCCGACCTGGGCGGCTTCTTCGAGCAGACGCTGCGCTTCACGATGAATCCGAAGGATGCGGCCGGCTTCGTCGTGCCCACGCCCTTCGAGCATCTGCACCTGATGCCCTCCAGCCCGGCGCTGGAGGAGCTGCAGGGCAAGCTGGAGTCGCGCTACAAGATCTACAAGCTGCGCGACGCGCTCGACGAGCTGGCCGCGCAGTACGACCGCATCTACATCGACACGCCGCCGGCGCTGAACTTCTACACCCGCTCGGCGCTGATCGCCTCGGACCGCTGCCTGATCCCGTTCGACTGCGACGACTTCTCGCGCCGCGCGCTCTACGCGCTGCTGGAGAACGTGCGCGAGCTGCAGGCCGACCACAACCGCGGCCTGGCGGTCGAGGGCATCATCGTCAACCAGTTCCAGCCGCGCGCGACGCTGCCGCGCAAGGTCGTCGGCGAGCTGGTCGCCGAGGGCCTGCCGGTGCTCGAGCCCTACCTGTCGTCGACGGTGCGCATCAAGGAATCGCACGAGCAGTCGCTGCCACTGATCCACCTCGACCCGAAGCACCGGCTGACGCAGGAGTTCGTCGCGCTGCACGCGCGGCTGGAGCCGGGGCTGGCCGCGCCTCAGCCCGACAAGGCCTGATAGCGCTCGAACAGGAAGGCCACCCGCTCGGCGTCATCCGCGCGGCCCTTGTAGCCGTAGGCGGCATCCACCGCCTTGTCCAGCTTCTGGTGCGCCTTGCGCAGCTCGGGCGGCATGGTCAGCGGGTCGTAGAGATCGGCCAGCGAACAGCCCTGTCCTGCCGCGGCACATCGCTTCGCCTCCGCCGCGCGCGCATCCAGCACCCCCTGAGCCGCCGTGCCGATGGCCTGACGCTGCTTGTCGGTCGGCGGCTCCGGCCAGACGAAGTTGTTGTAGACGATGGTGTTGGAATAGCGGTAATCGCTCTTGATGCGTCCACAGACTGTGCGCATCCAGGCGTTGTGCATCGTCGAGCACAGCAGGCCAAAGTCGTACAGGCTGGCATCCGGCAGCATCGAGTTCGCGTTGCCGCAAATCACGTCTGCATCGAAGTAGCCGATCGGAACGAACTGCCGGTTTTCCGATGAGTGCAGCGGAACCACCACGTAGGGCTTGTCGGTGTGCCGAATTTCGCCGAACAGGTGCGGAGTGTCGGCAAGCTTCTTGGTCGCTTCACGATTGCTGGCCGCACGGGTAGCTCGGACCGCATCAGCACGCCGCCGAACCTCCGGCGAAGCTTTCCGGTCGGCAGCGGTGCTGTCCTTGAGCCACAGGCAATAACGCGGTAGATCGTTGATGAATTCGTCGGCCCCCAGAAAGCGGCGCAAGTACTTTGCCGCAACCGGATCGCAAGTCCGAAGGGCATCCGCCTCTTCTGGCGACAGCAACAGGTTGCCACCATCGTTAGGCATGTTGCCAAACACCATTTCGGGAGCGCCCTCGCACAGGGGCTTACGTCTCTTGTCGAGGAACACCTCGGGCGCATCGACAAGATACGGATTGATCTGATTGGCAGTGATCTCGGTCGGCTCGGCCCTGATGTCCGGGTAGTCGAACAAACGCTTGTCGGCCCGATCCTGCATGCCAAAGCCGATGATCACGCAGTGCACCGCCGCTACACCCTTGGCGTCGTTGCTCCACTGGAAGGTGCGGTGCGCGAACTGGATTTTCATGCCCTGCGCCAGCATCCAGCCCCAGAGCACACCGACCTGCTCGCCCTGCGTGATGCTGTTGGTCGAGACAAACGCTGCACGCACCGCCGGCGCAGCCTGGATATAGCTCGCAGCTTTGACGTACCACGCCGCCACATAGTCAAGCACTCCTCCGCCCTGCAGACCGGAGCAGACCGCAGTCAGGTCCGTCTTCTGCTCCTCTGTTTGATGCTGGCGTCCCACAAACGGCGGATTGCCCACGACGAAGCTACATTGCTCCGGAGGCAGCGCCTTGGCCCAATCCACCCGCAGCGCATTGCCTTCGACGATGGTGGCGCTGTGCGTCAGCGGCACGCTGGGCCGGGCCTGGCCCAGGCGCTGGGAGGCCACCAGATTCATCTGGTGATCGGTGATCCACAGCGCCACGCGGGCGATGTGCGCCGCCGCCGCGTCAATCTCGATGCCGTAGAACTGATCGACCTGCACCCGCAGCAGATCGCGCATGTCCAGCAGGCCGCGGCTCTTGGTGGCGTCGCCGTGCAGACGGTGCACCAGCTCGATCTCCAGCAGACGCAGCTGCTGGAAGGCCACCACCAGGAAATTGCCGCAGCCGCAGGCCGGATCGAGCAGCCGCAGCCCGGCGAGCCTGTCGTGCAGCGCCTGCAGCCGGGGCTTGCTGGTCTTGGCCGCGGCCAGCTCCGCCTGCAGCTCGTCGAGAAACAGCGGCCCGATGGCACGCAGGATGTTGCGCTCGCTGGTGTAATGCGCCCCCAGCTCGCGCCGCGCCGCCGCGAGCTTCTGCCGCGCATCCAGCCGCCCCGACTCCAGCACCGCCTGGAACATGCTGCCGAAGATCGCCGGGCTGATGCTGCCCCAGTTCAGCGCCGAGCATTTCAGGATCACCGCCCGCTGCGCCGCATCGAAATCAGGCAGCCGGCAATGCCCCGCAAACAACTGGCCATTGATGTAGGCGAAATCGGCAAAGCGCTGCGGCAGCTTGGCCGAGCGACGCTCGTGCGCGGTATCGAGCACCTCGAACAGCTTGGCCAGCGTCGGGCCCAGATCGCTGCCATCCTCGGCGGTGGCGCTCAGCAGGCGATAGAACTGCACGTTCTCGCCAAAGATGCCGGTGTCGTCGCCAAAGAAACAGAAGATCAGCCGGGTGAGCAAGACCTCCAGATCACGCCCGCCATAGCCGTCGGCGGCCAGCGCCGCGTGCAGATCGGCCACCGCACGCGCGGCGGTGGTGTCCACGCCCGGCTGTTCGAGGAAGCCCGCGCTGTCCTCATCGGGCAGCAGGAACTTGAACAGCTCGGCCTTCTGCGGCAGTTCGTGCAGCGCGCATTCATGCACCACGGTGCGCGCCAGATTGCTGAAGTCGTAGAGCCGCAGCGTCTGGAAATTGCAGAGCACCGCGTAGCGCGGCTGCTCGCTGGGCGGCAGCAGGCTGTAATAGCCCTGAAGCTGCTCCACCGCCGAGCCCAGATCCACATGCGAGCCCTTGTGCTCGACGATCAGCTTGCCCGGAATGAAGGCATCGACATAGTTGTTCTTCTTGCCCAGCTTGAGCCGGTGCTCGAAGGCGCGGCTGAGCACCTGCTCGCCCACGTCGTAGCAGCGCAGCAGCGCGCTCCAGTAGGCCTGCGCCTGCCCGCGCTCATAACTGGCGCTGGCGTAATGGGACACGAACTCGCGCAGTCGGGCGCGAATGCCCTCCCAGTCGATGCGTCCCGGTACGGCCGGCGCGGCCCCGGCAGTGGACACGGCACGCGCAGCACGGCGCGGCTTGGCAGTCTTGGCAGCAGTCATCCCTGACCCCCGAATTGTTGGCTTGTTCTGAAGAGGCGCCATTTGGGGCCAGGAACACGCCAGGCTCGGGCGCGGGCGCCGCCGCCCCGCTCAGTGCGCCTCGTCCCAGTGGCGCCCGACGCCCACCTCGGCCAGCAGCGGCACCTTCAGCGCGGCCACGCCGGCCATGCGCGCGGGCACTTGCGCGCGCACCCAGTCCAGCTCGGCCTCGGGCACCTCCAGCACCAGCTCGTCGTGCACCTGCATGACGATGCGGGTGGCGCGGCCCTGGGTGTCGATCGCGTCCTGCACCGCCAGCATCGCGCGCTTGATCAGGTCGGAGGCGGTGCCCTGCATCGGCGCGTTGATCGCCTGGCGCTCGGCCGCTGCCCGGCGCGGGCCGCTGCCGCCGCGGATGTCGACCAGATGGATGCGCCGCCCGAACAGCGTCTCGACATAGCCGCGCTCGGCGGCCTGCGCGCGCGTCTCGTCCATGAAGCGGCGCACGCCGGGATAGCGGGCGAAGTAGCGCTCGATGTAGTCGCGCGCGGCCTTCGGCTCGATGCCTAAGCTCTGCGCCAGGCCGAAGGCGCCCATGCCATAGATCAGGCCAAAGTTGATGGTCTTGGCGTAGCGGCGCTGCTCAGGTGTGACCTCGGCCAGCGGCACGCCGAAGACCTCCGCCGCGGTGGCGCGGTGCACGTCCAGGCCCTCGGCGAAGGCCTGCAGCAGCGCCGGGTCGTCCGAGAGGTGCGCCATGATGCGCAGCTCGATCTGCGAGTAGTCGGCGCTGACCAGCACATGGCCCGGGGGCGCCACGAAGGCCTCGCGCACCCGCCGGCCCTCGGGCGTGCGCACCGGGATGTTCTGCAGGTTGGGCTCACTGCTGGCCAGCCGGCCGGTCACCGCCACCGCCTGCGCATAGTGGGTGTGCACCCGGCCGGTGGCGGGGTTGATCATCTGCGGCAGCTTGTCGGTGTAGGTGCTCTTGAGCTTGGCCAGCCCGCGGTATTCGAGCAATGTGGCCGGCAGCGGATAGTCGGCCGCCAGTTCCTGCAGCACCTCCTCGTCGGTGCTGGGCGCGCCGCTGGCGGTCTTCTTCTTCACCGGCAGGCCGAGCTTGCCGAACAGGATCTCGCCGAGCTGCTTGGGGCTGCCGAGGTTGAAGGGCTGGCCGGCGAGCTCGTGCGCCCGCGCCTCCAGCGCGACCAGCCGCGCGGCCAGCTCGCGGCTCTGCGCCTCCAGCACCGCAGCGTCGATGCACACGCCGTGGCGCTCGATGCGCGCCAGGAGCGCCGACACCGGCATCTCCAGCGTCTCGTAGATCGCGCGCAGGCCTTCGGCGCCGGGCTCGGCGAGCTGCGGCCACAGCGTGCGGTGCACCTCCAGCGTCATCTCGCTGTCCTCGCCCGAATAGCGCGTGGCCAGATCGACCGCCACCTGCGAGAACGGGATCTGCTTGACGCCCTTGCCGCACAGGTCCTCGTAGCTCAGGCCGCTGCGGCCGAGGTGGCGCTGCGCCAGGCTCTCGAGCGAGTGCGGCCGGTGCGCCTCGAGCACATAGCTCTGCAGCATGGTGTCGTGCTGCCAGCCGCGCACCGCGATGCCGTGGTTGGCGAAGACATGGGTGTCGTACTTGACGTTCTGGCCGACCTTGGCCGCGCCGGCATCCTCCAGCCACGGCCGCAGCAGGGCCAGCACCTCGTCGAGCGGCAGCTGCGCGGGCGCATCCAGCCCGTCATGCGCCAGCGGAATGTAGGCCGCCTCGCGCGGCTGCACCGACAGGCTGATGCCGACCAGGCGCGCGCGCATCGGATCGAGCGAATCGGTCTCGGTGTCGAGCGCGACCAGCTCGGCCGCGCGCACCTTGTCCAGCCAGACGGCCAGCGCCTCGCGGGTCAGCACCGTCTCGTGCTGCGGCGTGGCGGCCGCCGCATCGGGGGCGGGCGCGTCAGCGGGCGCGTTGTCGAAGGCGAACAGGTCGCCGGTCTCGCCGGCACGCGGGCCCAGGGGCGCGGCCGGCGCGGCCGTCGGCGCCTGCGCGGCCGCCTCGGCGGCGATCTCGCGCTCGATCTCGGTGCGCCAGGTGCGGAAGCCGTGGCGCACCAGGAAGTCCAGCAGGCCGGCGCGGTCCACCGGCCGGAGCGCCAGCGCGTCGAGAAGCGGCCAGCCCGCCACCTGCGCCGACAGGTCGCAGTCGGTGCGCACGGTGATCAGCTCGCGCCCGGTGGGCAGCCAGCCCAGCGCCTGGCGCAGGTTCTCGCCGGTCACGCCCTTGACCGTGGCGGCCGCGGCCATCACGCCCTCGAGCGAGTCGTGCTCCTGCAGCCACTTCACGGCCGTCTTCGGCCCGACCTTGGCCACGCCGGGCACATTGTCGACCGCATCGCCGATCAGGGTCAGGTAGTCGATGATGCGCTCGGGGCGCACGCCGAACTTGGCCAGCACGCCGGCCTCGTCGAGCGTCTCGTTCGTCATCGTGTTGACCAGCGTGACCTCAGGGGTGACCAGCTGCGCCAGGTCCTTGTCGCCGGTGGAGATGACCACCCGGTGGCCGCTGGCCGCGGCCACCCGCGCCAGCGTGCCGATGGCGTCGTCGGCCTCGATGCCGGGCACCTCCAGCACCGGCCAGCCCAGCAGCCGCACCACCTCGTGGATCGGCGCGACCTGCGCGCGCAGGTCGTCGGGCATCGGCGCGCGGTGGGCCTTGTACTCGGGATAGATCTCGTCGCGGAAAGTCGGGCCCTTGGCGTCGAAGACGCAGACCGCATGCTCGCTGGGGATGTCCTTGGCGATGCGGCGCAGCATCGCCACGAAGCCGTGGATCGCGCCGGTGGGCTCGCCGTCGGGGCCGCGCAGGTCGGCCATCGCGTGGTAGGCGCGGTAGAGATAGCTCGAGCCGTCGATCAGCAGCATCGTCGGGCGGTCGGCGCAGGCGGGGACATCGTTCATGGCGGAATTGTCGGCGATCGCCCGGCGGGCCTGCGGGGCGCGCAGGCGTGCCGCCTACAATCCTCGTCTTGCCCGCTTCTCCGCTGCTCGCTGCACTGCTCTCCGATGGCCGTCTTCACCGAAGTCTCCCTCGACGACGCCCAGGCGCTCGTCGACCGCCTGGGCCTGGGGCCCGTCACCGCGCTGCGCGGCATCGCCTCGGGCATCGAGAACACCAACTACTTCGTGACCACCGAGCGCGGCGAGTGGGTGCTGACGCTGTTCGAGCGCCTGACGCACGAGCAGCTGCCCTTCTACCTGCACCTGATGAAGCACCTGGCCGGGCGCGGCATCCCGGTGCCCGATCCGCAGGCCGACGCGCGCGGCGAGATCCTGCACACCGTCTGCGGCAAGCCCGCGGCGCTGGTGGACCGGCTCTCCGGCGGCCATCAGCTCGCGCCCTCGGTCTGGCACTGCCGCCAGGTCGGCCAGATGCTGGCGCGCATGCACCTGGCCGGGCGCGACTACCCGCGCCAGCAGCCCAACCTGCGCGGCCTGTCCTGGTGGATCGAGACGGTGCCGGTGGTGGTGCCGCACATGGACGAGAGCGCCCGCCGGCTCATCGAGGACGAGCTGGCCTTCCAGCGCCATCTGGCCGACACCGCCGGCTACCAGGCGCTGCCGCGCGGCCCGGTGCACGCCGACCTGTTCCGCGACAACGTGATGTTCGACGGCCTGCCCGGCCACGAGAAGCTCACCGGCTTCTTCGACTTCTACTTCGCCGGCGTCGACACCTGGCTGTTCGACCTGGCGGTGTGCCTGAACGACTGGTGCATCGACCTGCCCACCGGCCGCCTCGACGAGGACCGCGCCAGCGCCATGGTCGCCGCCTACGACGCCGAATGCCCCCTGAGCGCCGACGAGCTGCGCCTGCTGCCGGCGATGATGCGCGCCGGCGCGCTGCGCTTCTGGACCTCGCGGCTGTGGGACTTCCACCTGCCGCGCGAGGCCTCGATGCTCAAGCCGCATGACCCGACCCACTTCGAGCGGGTGCTGCGCGAGCGCGTGGCCAACCCGTGGCACTGGGTGCGCGGCTGAGCGCCGCACCGGAGCCGCAACCATGAAGCTGTGCCAGACCACGCCCCGCGACGGCCTGCGCTGGATGCTCGCCGGCCTGGCCCGGCTGCGCCGGGCGCCGATGGCCCTGGGCGGCCTGTTCGCGCTGGTCATGCTGATCCTGTCGATGCTGCTGGGCCTGCCCTGGGTGGGTCCGCTGCTGATGGTGCTGCTGCTGCCGGCGCTCCATGCCGGCTGGTACGAGGTCGGCCGCGTGCTGCAGGACGGGGGCACACCCGGCCCGGCCCACCTGTTCGCGCCGCTGCGCCAGCCGGCCCGCAAGGTGCTGCTGCAGCTCGGCGCACTGCAGGCCGTCCTGGCCTGGCTGCTGATGGCGCTGGGCGACCTGATCGATCCGGGCATGAGCGACGCCTGGGACCTCTTCCGCGACAGCGAGGCCGGCGACGGCGCGATGATCGAGGCGGTGGCCACGCTGCAGCAGGGCATGGTGCTGCGCGCCGCGCTGCTCGCGCCGCTGCTGCTGGCCTTCTGGCATGCGCCGGCGGTGGCCCTGCGCACCGGCGCGGGCGCGGCCAAGGCGCTGTTCGTCAGCCTGACCGCCTCCGGACGCCATCTCGGCGCCTTCGTGGTCTTCGCGCTGGCCTGGATCGGCGCGGACCTGGTGCTGTCGGCCGCGCTGGCCGCGGTGGTGGGCGTGCTGGGCCTGGGCGCGATCGGCACGGTCCTGGTGCTGCCCGCGGCGCTGATGTTCTCGGCCGCCTTCTACGCGTCGATGCAGGTCAGCATCGACGCCTGCATCGACTTCGAGGGCTGAAGCCTCAGCCCTCGCGCACGTCGGCCACCGGCTGCGCGCCGAAATCCGACCGGTCCAGCCAGGCCAGCACCTTGGCGGCGGCCGCCTCGGCGCTGTCGAGCAGCCCGGCCGACTGCAGATGCACGAAGCGGCCGTGGTCGGGGAATCCGGCCGGATCGGCGCCGCGCAGCTGCACCTGCATGTCGGTGTCGATCACGCCCGGCGCCAGCGAGACGATGCTCGCCGGGTGCGGGCCGGCGGCCTCCTCCAGCGCGACCGCACGGCTGAAGTGGTCCATGCCGGCCTTGGCGGCGCAGTAGGCGGCGCTGCCGGCCATCGCGCGCCGGCCCAGGCCGGACGAGAGGTTGAGCACCCGCACCTCGCCGCCAGCACGCGCCGCCCAGCCGGCGGTCGCACCCAGCAGCGCGGCGGTCAGCAGCATCGGCGCCTCCAGGCCGACCCGCAGCGCCGCCGACAGCGCACCGGGCTCATCCTGCCCCAGCGGACCGATGCGCGGGATCACGCCGGCGTTGTTGATCAGCGTGACGCGGCCCCAGCGCGCCAGCGGCTGCGCGGCCAGCCAGGCCGACAGCCGCGCCGCCGCCGCCGGCGCCTCCGCCAGGTCCATCGCCCAGGCCTCATGGACCGAGCCCCGGGCGGCGGCCAGCGCGTCCAGCGCCGGCTCGGGCCGACGCGCGATGCCGATGAGCATGCAGCCCGGCGAGGCCAGCAGCTGACGCGCCATCGCCAGGCCCAGCCCGCGCGAGGCGCCAGTCAGCACGACGAGGTGATCGGAAGAGGATGCAGACGGGTTCATGCCCGGCATTGTGATCCGGCCTGCCTAGAATCCCGCCATGTCGCCCCATCCCGCCCCCACCGAATCGTCCGCCCCGTCTCCCCGTTCCGGCTCCGGCCGGATGGTCGCCGGGCTGCTGCTCGGCACCCTGGCCTTCCTGGTGCTTGCGCTGCTGGGGCCCTGGGCCTGGCAGCAGCTCCGGGGCGAGGCGCCATCCGCCCGGGCCGCCCATGCGACCGAGAGCGCGCAGGCGCTGCCCTGGCGCATCACGCCGGCGGGCGACGGCCTGGCCGAGGTCTTCGGCGTGGTGATCGGGCGCGACCCGATCGCGCGCATCGGCCGGACCTGGCCCGCCGAGGCGCCCGAGATGAAGGTGGCGCTCGTGCGCGACCCGCAAGGCATGTTCACGCTCGAGGCCTATCTGGAGAGCGTGCGCGCCGGCTTCGTGCAGGGCCGACTGGTGCTGACCGGCAGCGCCGACCCCGCCACGCTGCAGCGCTGGGCCGAGCGCGCCACCGCCCGCGAGCCCCAGCCCAGCGGCAGCTACCGCCTGACCCTGGCCGCCGAGGATGCGGACCGGGCCCGCCAGAGCCCGATCGTCGCGCTGACCTTCCTGCCGGCCGCCCGCTTCGACGAGGCGGTGGCGCTGGAGCGCTTCGACCCCGCCCCGGAGCGGATCGTCACGGCCGACGCCCTGGTGCACCTGCTCTACCCGGCGCGCGGCCTGGTCGTCTCGCTCGATCCGCAGGGCCGCGGCAAACCCGTGCTGCAGTATGTGGCTCCCCGCGACTTCGCCCGGCTGCGCGCCCCGCTGGTGCGATGATCCCGGATCACGACGTCAGAACCTGAACGCCATGTCACTCTTCTCCTCCTTCAACACCTCGCCCACCCCGTCTCCTGCCCCCGGGCCGGCGCCCGGCGGCCGCATGGATGCGGTCGACTACGAGATCCGCGGCGCCGAGATGCAGTTCGTCGAGGTCGAGCTCGACCCCGGCGAGGCCGCGATCGGCGAGGCCGGCAGCCTGATGTTCATGGAGGGCGGCATCCAGATGGACACCGTCTTCGGCGACGGCGGTCGCCAGGAGGGCGGCTTCATGAGCAAGCTGCTCGGCGCGGGCAAGCGGCTGATCACCGGCGAGTCGCTGTTCACCACCGTCTACAGCAACCAGGCGCGCGTCAAGCAGCGCGTCGCCTTCGCCGCGCCCTATCCCGGCAAGATCCTGCCGATGGACCTGCGCCAGCTCGGCGGCATGCTGATCTGCCAGAAGGATTCCTTCCTGTGCGCGGCGCGCGGCGTCTCGCTGGGCATCCACTTCCAGCAGAAGCTCTCGGTGGGCTTCTTCGGCGGCGAGGGCTTCATCATGCAGAAGCTCGAGGGCGACGGCCTGGCCTTCGTGCATGCCGGCGGCACGGTGCTGCGCCGCGAGCTCCAGCCCGGCGAGACGCTGCTGATCGACACCGGCTGCGTCGTGGCCTACACGCCGAACGTGGACTTCGAGATCCAGTACGTCGGCAAGATCAAGACGGCGCTCTTCGGTGGCGAGGGCCTGTTCTTCGCCAAGATGACCGGCCCGGGCACGGTGTGGCTGCAGAGCCTGCCGTTCTCGCGCCTGGCCAGCCGGGTGTTCGCCGCCGCGCCGCAGACCGGCGGCTCGTCGAGCGAGGAGGGCTCGCTGCTCGGCGGCCTCCTCGGCGGCAACCGCTGAGGCGCGCCCCAGCCGCCCCAGCCGCCCTCAGCGCACCACCAGCACCGGCACGGTGCTGTGGGTCAGCACCTTCTGGGTCTCGCTGCCGATCAGCAGCGCGGCCACGCCGCGGCGGCCGTGCGAGGCCATGACGATCAGGTCCGCGCCCTGGTCCCTGCCGAAGTCGAGGATCGCCTCCCACGGATGGGCGGCCTCAACCGCAGCGGCCGAGCACGCCACGCCCGCGGCCGCACAGGCCGCCTTGACCTGATCGAGGTGCTTGACCGCGATGCGCTCCTGCGCGTCGAAGAACTCCTGCGGCGGCACCGGCTGCATCTCGGTCACGGCGCTGTACGGGAACGGCTCCTTGACGGCCAGCGTGACCAGCTGCGCGCCGAAGGTCTTGGCCATCATCACGGCCGTGTCCACCGCCTTGGCGGTGATGTCCGAGCCGTCGGTCGGCACCAGAATGCTCTTGTACATGATCGGAACTCCTGCAGACGCAAAAAAGGGATGCACCGATCATGCGCCGCACCACCGGACGCGGCTTGAGCAACGTCAAGAACCACGCCGACTGCAAGGCCGGCGTCAGCCTCGGGCCACCGGCCGCGACGGATCGCGGCACCACTCGCTCCACGAGCCCGCATAGAGCGCGCCGCCAGGCAGGCCGGCCACCGCCATCGCCAGCAGGTTGTGGCAGGCGGTCACGCCCGAGCCGCACTGGTGCACCACCGCACGCGCGCCGGCCAGGCCCTGGAAGGCCGCACGCAGCGCCTCGGGCGGCAGGAAGCGGCTGTCGGGCCCGAGGTTGGCACTGAAGGGGCGGTTCAGCGCGCCGGGAATGTGGCCGGCCACCGGATCGAGCGGCTCGACATCCCCGCGGTAGCGCTCGGGCGCGCGCGCATCCAGCAGCGCCACCTGGTCCAGCCGCAACGCCAGCTCGTCGGCGGTCAGCCGCAGGCCCTCCGGCTCGGGTCCGAGCGGCCAGGCGGGCGCAGGCGCGGCCGGCCGCACCT
>JAUPTP010000407.1 GCA_030918015.1 Pseudomonadota bacterium | reverse complement strand
CGCCGCCGCCGCCGTCCGCGAGGACCCGCCGGGCGTCGGAAGACCCCGTCGCGCCCCGCCGCGGCGGCCGCGCCCTGCCCGAGGGCGAAGCCCTCGGCGCACTGCGCACCGCCCTCGACGAGCAGCGCGTGGCGCTGGCCCACGGCCATCCGATCGTCGTCTGCGAGGCGCTGACCCAGACCGCCCGCTGCCTGGCCGCGCTGCACGCCTATGCGGAAGCGGAGGCCAGCCTGGCCTCCGCCCTGGCCGCGCTGCGCCAGATGCCCGGTGCGGCCGATGCCGAGGGCGACCTGCTGTGCGCCCTGGCCGAGATCTGCTGCAACGAGGCCGATCAGGTCGAGGCCCTCGAAGATGACGCCCCCGAGGCCCAGGCCCGGCGCCGCGCTGCCCGCGCCCGGGCACGGGACTGGGCCGACGGCGCCTCGCGCCTGGCGCTGCTGACCAGCGATCCGGGCTGGGGCGCGATCCTGCTGATGCGCGCGGCCGACGTGCTCGAACGCGGTGGCGACATCGACGATGCCGTCACGCTGCAGCGCCAGGCCCTGGCCCTCAGCGAGCCGCGCCGCAGCCCCTCGCGCTGGGCGCAGCCGGAAGGCCTGCGCCATGCGGCGCCGACCGTCCTGATGTGATCGCCGCCGGGCGTCCGGCGCGGCCACCCTACCCTGGCCACCCCCGGCCACGCCGGCCAGACGGACCAGCCGCTCAGAGCTTCCAGAGCAGTTCCAGCCCCCAGCTCAGGCTGTCGAGCCGGCTGCGCGGCAGCTCGCTCGTGCGGCCGTCCGCCAAGGGCACCCGGATGCGCTGGCGCTGCAGGGTCGCCGCGCGGGCCCAGCCGCCCACATGCACCTGGGGCAGGACCGCCACGCTGTAGCGCCCTTCCAGCGACAGATCCCAGCCGCCGAAGCTGTCGGAATAGCGCTGGAGCGGGAACTGGCTGTTCTCCACCCGGCGCCAGACCGGCGTGGCCACCGTGATCCGCAGGCCATGGTGTGACGGCGCCCCACGCACCTGCTCGCTGTCGAGGCTCAGGCCGGCGTGCAGCAGGACCTCGGCGCTGTCCTCGATGACGGTCTGGTCGGTCGGCAGGTCGACGACCTGGTCCACGCCAGCATGGAAATCGAAGCGCTTGAAGTTCAGGTTGCGGAAGCCCAGCCCCGCCGTGCCGAACCAGGGCGCGGCCGGCAGCAGCCGCCGGTGCCCGGCCAGCAGCACCTGGTTGGTCGACAGGCTGAACTGGTTGGTCTGCAGCAGCGTGTCCTGCAGCGGGGTGCCGTTGAACGGATTGCTGCCGGCGTGCCATCGCTCGGGGCCGCGGCCGGGCGCGAAGGTCGACAGGCTGTCCATCGAGAACATCAGATCGGGCCCCAGCACGTAGAGCGCGCCGGCCACCAGCATCGGGCTGCGGGTGGTCACCTGGCTGCGGACATCGGACAGGCTGGCGCGCTCTTCGTAGCGCTGCACGTGCTGCCCCAGGCCGATGAAGTACGAGAAGCCCTTGTCGCTGGCCGGCTCATCGAACAGGGCCCGCAGCCGCAGCGCACCGGCCGACAGCCCGCCGCCGCCGGCCGCCACGGGGGCCGCGGCCTCCTGGGCCTGAGCCGATGGCGCCAGACTCGCCAGCCAGACCAGACCGAGCCCGGCGCGGACGGCCCGCAGCGCCGCGTCCGGCCAGGAGGTCCGCCGAAGGACAGACAGGTTCAAGCGCATCGAAGGACTCCCGGAAAGGACTGGGGCACAGGGCCGTGACACGACGGACGGCCACCCAGCCCGGCGCAACGGCAGGGGTCTCTCGCGGCACGTCGACACGGGCTGAGCTTGCCCGCCGCCGCCGCCGTGCGCTTCAGCCGTTTGGCCGATCCCCCCCGGACACGACGGGGGCGGCCGGCGGCGGGAGCGCCCGGGCCGCGCTCAGCCGGACAGCGCTCGCCAGCGGGTGACGGCCTGCACCGCCTGCGCGCGCGAGCGGACCCCGAGCTTGCGGAACAAGGCCTGCAGATGCGTCTTGACCGTGGCGTGCGACAGCGCCAGCTCGCGGCAGATCAGCTTGTCCGGCAGGCCATCGATCAGCAGCCGCAGCACGTCGCGCTGGCGCTCGGTCAGGGCCAGCACGGGCGGCCCGTCGGCCGGACCGTGCACCGGCGCGGCCTCCACCGCCGGCACCTGGGCCGTGACATGGGCCGTGGTCACGGTGGCCATGTGGCCCAGCCGCGGGGCCGGCACACGGCCGCCCGGCAGCGGGGCCTGCAACGGGGCCGGCGGCGCAGGCACCGTGCGGGCGGCGACGGCCGCATCAGCGTCATCGACGACCGGCGGGCGCAGCGCCGGATCGAGCCCCTGCGGCCAGCGCGCCAGGGTGTGCATGGCCTGCTCCAGCCGGACCAGCAGGGAGCGCGCATCGACGCTCTTGGAGACGAAGCCCACCGCCCCCAGCGCCAAGGCCTGCTGCACCTGCGCGGCGTCGTCATGGGCCGACAACACGACCACCGGCACCCGCGGCGCACGCGCGCGCAGCGTCTGCAGCGTCTGCATGCCGTGGCTGTCGGGCAGCTCCAGATCCAGCAGCACGGCGCCGGTGTCGGGGGCCACCGCCAGCTGGGCCAGCGCCTCGCGCAGCGTGCCGGCCTCGTCCAGCTGGACCCCGGGCAGGCGCTGGGCCAGCAGCAGCAGCAGCGACTCCCGCACCAGCGCATGGTCATCGACGACCAGCAGACGGCCGACGCTCAGCATGGCCGCCCCCGAGACGCTGGCGCGGCGGCCGGGGCAAGGCCGCGGCCCCGGAGCGCCGGGCGGGCGCTGGAACAGGGCTGCTGCGCGCGGGCGCAGCCCCACGCAAGCGGCCCGGATGGGCGGCGACGGTTCGACATCGGAAACTCCCTGGGCGTCATCATGATGCGTGGTCCCGAAGCCGGCGGGCGGCTCCGTCGGACGGGGTCCTGTCCTGCCCTCGGACGGATCATCTTCAGACCATCATGACCCACCGGCGCCCCCCGCGCCAGCCACGGCTCACCCTAAAGGTTGATCGGCGACATCGCGCCCGCGGCCGCCCTCAGCCCTGCGCGCGCGCCTGCACGCCGAACAGCGCACGCACCGCCTCGCGGTACTGGTCCAGCCCCAGCGCATTGGCGTTGTGGTGCGAGGCGCCCTCGACCAGCAGCCAGCGCTTGGGCTCGGGCGCCCGTTCGTAGAGCGCGCGGCCGACGGCCGGATCGACCACCCGGTCCGCGCTGCCGTGCACCACCAGCACCGGCGCACGGACCTCGGCGATGCGCTCGCCGGCGGCCAGGCGCTGGGTGATCAGCGGGCCCAGCGGCAGCCAGCCCCAGGCGTAGTGGCTGACGACGTCGGGAATCGAGGTGAAGCTGCCCTCGACGATCAGG
>JAUPTP010000406.1 GCA_030918015.1 Pseudomonadota bacterium | reverse complement strand
GGCCCTGCTGCATCGTCTGCGCCAGCGTCTGGCCCAGCGCCAGCCCGGCGCCGAGGCCCATCGCCTCGCCCGCCACGCCGCCGCCCTGGCCGGCCCCCTCGGCCAGCTTCGGAATCGCCTGCGCGGTCTGGTACTGCATGAACTGGCCCATGTTCTGCCCGATCATGCCCATGCCGATCTTCTGGTCGAGAATCTTCTGCAGCTCCTCCGGCAGCGAGACGTTCTGCAGCGTCACCGTCTCCAGGTTCAGGCCCAGGCGGGCGAACTCCGGCGCCGTGGCCGCCCGGAGCTGCGCGGCGAACTCGACCTGGTTGGCCGCCAGGTCCAGGAAGGGAATGCCCGACTGCGCCACCGCGTCCGACAGGTGCTGCAGCAGGAAGCCGCGCAGCTGGCCGTCGATCTCGGCGGCGGTGCAGCGCTCGCGCGTGCCCGACACCTCCTTCATGAAGGCGCGCGGATCGACCAGCCGCCAGGCGAAGTTGCCGAAGGCGCGCAGCCGCACCGCGCCGAAGTCCCGGTCGCGGATCGTCACCGGCTGCTGCGTGCCCCAGCGCTGGTCGACCTGCTGGCGGGTGCTGAAGAAATAGAGATCGCTCTTGAAGGGCGAGGCGAAGAGCTTGTCCCAGTGCCTGAGGTTGGTCAGCAGCGGCAGCGTCTGGGTGGTCAGCGTGTGGCGGCCCGGGCCGAAGACGTCGGCCACCTGGCCCTCGTTGACGAAGACCGCCATCTGCGACTCGCGCACCGTGAGCGACGCGCCGTTCTGGATCTCGTGGTCGGCCATCGGGAAGCGCCAGGCCAGCGTGCCGTCGCCGGTCTCGGTCCACTCCAGGACGTCGATGAACTGCTTGCGGATGAAATCAAAAAGCGACATGCCCACCCCCTCGACAACGAAATCTCGTGACCCGGGATGATACGCAGACCGCTGGTCCTGCCGCGCACCCCCGGCGGCGCCCGGTTTTGGATATAAAGCGGCCCGGCACCGCCGGGGGACGCATCCAGACATGAGCACGACAGAAGAACACCACGACCGCACCGACACGGTGCTGGCGATCCGCTTCACCGGCACGGGCCGGGACTACGCCCGGATCTGGATCGTCAATCTGGTGCTGACGCTGGCCACCCTCGGCCTGTACCTGCCCTTCGCGCGCGCCCGGCAACTGCGCTACCTGCGCCAGCACACGCTGATCGAGGGCGAGGCGCTCGACTTCGACGGCGACGGCCGCGAGCTGCTGCGCCCCCATCTGGCGCTGCTGGGGGCGCTGCTGCTGTACACGCTCATCGCGCATGCCGCGCCGCTGCTGGCCGCGCTGCTGCTGCTGGCGCTGGCGCCGGCCGGGCCGCTGCTGCTGCGACGCATGCTGCGCTGGCGCCTCGAGCACACCCTGTGGCGCGGCCAGCGCCTGAGCTTCCACGGCGACGAGGCGCAGGCCCGCCGCGTCTTCCTGCCGGCGGCCGCCCCGCTGGCGCTGCTGCTGCTGGGCCAGGCCCTGCTGGCCGGACAGGAAGACACCGGCCCCGACCGCTCGGGCTGGATGCTGCCCGCCCTGGTCAGCCTCGCGCTGCTGGGCCTGCTGATGCTGGTGCCCTGGCTGCATGCGCGCCAGCGGCGCTATCACCACGGCCACTTCGGCTTCGGCACGGAGCGCACCCGGCTGGACCCCGCTGTCGAGCCGGCCGACTTCTACCGGCTGCATGGCGGCGTGATCGCCCTGCTGCTCGGGGCGCTGGCGATCAACGCGGTCTTCGCGGCCTGGATCGACACGCTGCTGGCTGCCGCGCCGATGCTCTCGGGCCTGCTGCTCGACATGACGCTGGTGCTGGCGCTGCGGGCCTGGCTGAGCGCCCGGACCCAGGACCTGCTCTGGAACCGGACCCGCAGCGACCGCTACCGCTTCGTCAGCGACCTGCCCGTGCCGCGGCTGCTGATGCGGTCGCTGAAGCATCTGCTGCTGTGCGTGCTGACGCTGGGCCTGTACTGGCCGCACGCGGTCATGGCCACGACCCGGCTGCGCCTGGAGTCGGTGCGCATCGTGCGCACGCAGGGGTCGACGAATTGAAACACCGCATCCACCCTCATGGGGACTCCCGGAGCGGCCGTCCGGCGCTAGAGTGCCACCGACGATGGCGAGCGTTCATCGACAGGGAGCACAGGGATGGGCACGACACAGGCGGCTTCCCGCACGATCCGGATTTCCGCCCCGCCGGCACCGGCCGGCGAAGTGGCCTGGAGCCTGCCGGCCGACTATTTCGGCAGCGCCATGCGCGCGCCCCAGGCCGTGACCCTGGGGCTGGCCGACGGGCTGCTGCTGGTGCGGGGCCTGGACTTCGTCGACCGGCTGCGCCACGACCAGATCCGGCTCTGCCGCCGCAGCAGCTCGGGGCGCCTGCTGCTGCGGCTGCACGACGGCGCCATGCTCGACGGGCCGACCGACCCGCTGCTCGAAGGCTGGATCGCCCGCCCTCGGCAAGCCGGCCCGGCCGGCCGGCCGCTGCGCCGGATCACGGCCCTGCTGGCCGCGGCGGCCCTGGCGTGGATGGCCCTGCCCGCCACGGCCGAGCGGCTGGTCGACCGCATCCCCGCCCAGATCGACCGGCACATCGGCCGGGAGATGCTGGTCCAGCTGGATCAGCGCTGGCTGCAGCCCAGCCAGCTGCCCGCCACGACGCAGCGCGACCTGCGCCATCGCCTGGGGCAGCAGGCCTCGAGCCGCTGCCCGAACGTGGCCGCCGCCCCCTGGGAGGCCCAGTTCCGCGCGCGCGGGCGGCTGCATGAGCCCAGCGCCTTCGCCCTGCCGGGGGGCATGATCGTCATCACCGACGACCGGCTGGACCCGGCGGCCGAGTCCGCGCCGGCGCTGGTGGACACGCTCTGCCAGGAGCTGCGACAGGTGCAGCGCCGCCAGGGCCTGCGCACGCTGGCGCGGCATGATCCGGCCTCGCTGCTGCTCGGGCTGCTCTTCGAGGACTTCAGCGCCACCGTCGCGCTGGCCTGGCCGGTGCTGTCGCACTGGCTGCCGCTGCAGCCGACCCGCTGAACGCCCCTGAGCGCGGCCAGGCACGGGCCTGTGCGCGATCGGCGGGCACCTGCCGGTAAAATCCCGCCTTTGCCCATCGCGCCGGCAGCCCCGCCTGCTGTCGGCATCGCGCGTGCCGCGCCTGTTCGCGCCAGCACCTGTCCAGCCCGCCCGAGTCCCCACCATGCCCTTCTCCCAGCTCACCGCCCTCAACGCCCTGTCGCCGCTCGACGGCCGCTACGCGGGCAAGCTCACCGCGCTGCGCCCGCTGCTGAGCGAGTACGGCCTGATGCACCGCCGCGTGCAGGTCGAGATCGAGTGGTTCATCGCGCTGTCGGATGCCGGATTCGCCGAATTCCCGGC
>JAUPTP010000405.1 GCA_030918015.1 Pseudomonadota bacterium | reverse complement strand
CGGCCTGATCAAGCCGCAGGACGAGGGCGACGACCACGGCCCGGTGGCCAGCACCTTCTGGGGCGCGATGCGCACCATCATCGTCGCCGACGCGCTGATGGGCGTCGACAACGTGCTGGGCGTGGCGGGCGCCGCACATGGCGCCTTCGACCTGGTGGTGATCGGCCTGCTGATCAGCGTGCCGATCGTCGTCTGGGGCAGCCGCCTGGTGCTGGGTCTGGTCGAGCGCTTCCCGGTCATCAGCGAAATCGGCGCGGCCGTGCTGGCCTTCACCGCCGCCAAGATGATCCTGGGCGAAAAGCTGCTGGGCGACGTCTTCACCGCGCAGCCGGCGCTGAGCTGGGTGCTCTACGCGGTGTGCATCATCGGCGTGCTGGGCGCCGGTCGCCTGGCCGCCCGCCGCGCCGCGCGTGAGGATGCCGCGCCAGCCGCCTGAACCTGAACGGCCAGTGAACCAGGGGGTGAGGACGTGCCGGAATTGTCAAGGACGGTTTGACCAAGGGTTTACCCTCAGGTACAAACCCGACCCAGACAGAACTCGCACAAGATCACCATGCTGTACCCCCCGATGAACCCGCTGGCCGCCCTTTCCCCCTTGCGCGCCATGCTGCCCTCGCAGCAGCGCGACGCCGACCGCGCGCTGCGCAACTGGCTGGCCCTGCCCTTCGACATGGCCCGCGCGCAGTACGCCAACGCGGTGCGCGGCGGGCTGATCCGCGCGTCGATGCTGGCCTCGCGCGACTTCGAGCAGCTCGTCGGCTCGATGGAGCGCCTGACGCTGGGCCCGCTGGCCCGCCGGGTCTGAGCCTGCGGCCTCAGCCGAGCCGGCGCCCGCTGGGCTCGGCCAGATAGAACCACTCGGCGCCGGCGCGCGCACGCGGGTTCGGGAACACCACCCGCCCGTCGGCCGGCGCCAGCACCTCGCGACCATCGGCGCGCCAGCCGATCACCTCGCCGGCGCGCACCGGGTCGAAACTCGCCCAGTCGCGCGCCAGGCGGTCGCCCTCGGCCTCGCGGTCGATCACGTCGACCAGGCACACCACCTCGAAGTCCGGCCGCGCGCAGGGCGCGGACGCGCCGGCGTCGATCATGCCCAGATGCTCGAGCGTGCGCAGCGTGGCCTGCCAGGCCACCTCGGGCGCGTCCGGATCGTCATGGCGGCCGCACTCCAGCGTCAGCCCCCAGCCGCCGACCGAGCGCATGTATTCGGTCGTGCCGATGCCGTACTGCGCATCGCCCCCGCGCCGCGCCACGCCCCTGGCATAGGCCTCCAGCCAGCCCTCGACCCCCTGGCGCACGCCCAGCGCCGCCGCCAGCGCGGTCTCGGCCGCCTCGTGGCGGAAGGGCTCGAGCCGCCCGTCGTTGTCGCGCGGGCCGATCATCACGAAGGGCTCGCCATCGGTGTGGAAGGAGTGCAGGTCCAGCAGCACCTCGTGGCGCGCCAGCAGCGGGCACAGCACCCGCGCGATGCGGTCCTCGTGGTCCTGCGGGATCGCCACCGGCAGCAGCCGGCGGTTCAGGTTGCGCTCGCCCTCGCGCCGGCCAGCCTGATGCGCCATCGGGTTGCAGACCGGCACCAGCGTCAGCTCGCCGCGGCGCAGCTGCAGCCGGCCGGCATCCAGCGCCTCGATCAGCCGGCCCAGCGCGACCGTGCCGCAGGTCTCGTCGCCGTGCACGCCACCGAGCACGATCAGCCGCGGTCCGGGCTGCAGCCCGAGGTACTGGTGCACGCGCAGCACGCCGGCCGGCGCGCACAGGGAGTCGTTTCGGTTCATGAAGGCAGCATAGCCCGGCGCGCAGGCCGGCGTCAGCGGGATGGCCCGATGGGCGTCGGCATGGCCGCGCAGCCGCTCAATGGGCGGCCCCGCCAGTGCCCGGATGCAGCCGCCGCCAGGTCTGCGAGGGCAGCTCGCCGTACATGCGCCGGTAGTCCTGGGCGAAATGGCCGAAGTGCCAGAAGCCCCACTGCGCCGCCGCCTCGGTGACCGAGGGTGCCTGGCGCAGCGCCCGGCGCGCGCCGGCCAGCCGGGTCGCACGCAGATAGGCCGCCGGGGCCAGCCCCAGCGCCTGCTGGAAGGCCGCCTGCAGCGTGCGCCGGCTCACGGCCAGCTCGGCACACAGTGTCGCCACGGTGAGCGGCGTCTCCGGGTCGCGGTCGACGATCGCGCGGGCCTGGGCAACCAGCTCGACCGGGCGCGGGCCGGCCTCGGGCGGCAGCGCCGCCGCGCCGACCAGCAGCTCCAGCGCATTGGACTGCGCCGCCTGCCTCAGCATGCTGCGCATCGCCGGGTTGCCCAGCAGCCGAGGCTGCGCGGCCAGCATCTCGAAGGCGCCGCGCATGAAGTCGCGCAGCGTCGCCAGCGCCCCCTCGGGCGCGCGGTGCAGCGTCGCCACCTGGCCGATGCGCTCGAGCAGCGCCTGCTCCTCGGGCGTGGCCAGCCGCGCCAGCTCGGTGCGGTCGAATTCCATGCCGGCCATCACCAGCCCGGCCGGCGTGAAGAACTCGAAGCCGCCACGGCCGGAGAAGGTGCAGAAATGGCCGGCGCCATCTTGCGCCTCGCCGCCGCCGGCCGCCTGCCAGTCGGAGCGGCCGCAGAAGCGCGCCGGCCCGGCCTGCGCCACCTCCGGCAGCGCCAACGGCAGCCCGAGCGCGAGCCGGTCGGCGCGCAGCTCGCCGCGCTGGTGCAGGCGCTGGCTGGTGGCCTCGACGAAGAGATGCACGCCGTCGAGCCAGGCCTCGTCGATGCGGCCCTCGAAGCCACCGGCCGACAGCTGCGCGTAGTCCTGATGCCAGTCGGTCAGCAGCGCGGCCTGCTCGTCGACGTCGCGGGTGTCGACATGCTGGACCGAGACAGCGGGACAGGCGGCCAGGGCGACATCGAACGGAGCGGAAAGAGCGGTCATGGCAAGGGCGGCGACAGGCGGAAGAAGGCGGCGGGAGCCACGCACCAGCACAGGGCGGCCGGGCTCCGGTCACCCCGCATCGAGCAAGCGCCATGCCGGCGCCTCGGGATCGCTCCGGGACCACGGCCTGCCAAAACTGGATAGCGCACCGGTCCCGGCCGCGCACACCATCGGCGCCATCCGTGAACCTTTCCTCGAACGTCTTCCCTTTCGCAAGGAGCCTGTGCCCATGTCGACGCATCTGAAACCCACGCTGAACGCGTGGCACCTCTGGGGGCTGGCCGTCGGGCTGGTGATCTCGGGCGAGTACTTCGGCTGGAGCTACGGCTGGGCCAGCGCCGGCACCCTGGGCTTCCTGGTCACCGCGCTGATGGTGGCGCTGATGTACACCACCTTCATCTTCAGCTTCACCGAGCTGACCACTTCGATTCCCCATGCCGGCGGCCCGTTTGCCTATAGCAAGCGCGCTTTCGGCCC
>JAUPTP010000404.1 GCA_030918015.1 Pseudomonadota bacterium | reverse complement strand
GCACTACGAAGCCTTCGTAGCGCCGCCGACCCGCTCGGACGAAAGACCGTACCAAGCATGGGGACATGCCGCGATCACTGGCGCCACGAATCAGGCCGGGCCTTGACGCATCGGAGCCACAGACCAAGGGTTTCCGTACTTTTTCCGTACATGCCCACCTTCTGCCGTCCCAAGAAACACCCCAGACGAGAAAAAGCCCCGTAAATCAATGATTTACGGGGCTTGTTCTGGTGGGCGGTGCAGGGTTCGAACCTGCGACCCCTGCCGTGTGAAGGCAGTGCTCTACCGCTGAGCTAACCGCCCGAAACTTGTTCGGGCTCATCTGCTTTGCAATTTGTTCTGCGCTGCAGCGAGAAAAAGATTATGCCACGGCTTTTTCGCCGGACGCAAGCACCTGGCGCCAAATTGTTTTTCCACCGCTGGCCTTGTCCAGATCAGACAGCATCTGATCGTGCGCAGCCTGCTCGGATGCGGCCGCGTGCAGCACCGGCAGCACGAAACCGGACAGATCGATCGCGGCGCTGGCGTCCTCGACCTGCTGGGCCTGCTCCTCGCCGCCCTCCTCCTCGTCGATGACGAGCGAGTTCTGGCCGCGGGTCATGCGGATGTAGACCTCGGCCAGCAGGTTGGAGTCGAGCAGCGCGCCGTGGAAGTGGCGGTGCGTGTTGTCGACCTCGAGCCGGCGGCACAGCGCATCGAGCGAGTTGGCCTTGCCGGGGTACATCTCGCGCGCCATCACCAGCGTGTCGAGGATGCCGCCGGCCAGCTCGGCGAAGCGCGGCTGGCCAACCCGACGCAGTTCCGCGTCGAGAAAGCCCACGTCGAAGCCGGCGTTGTGGATGATCACCTCGGCGCCGCGCACGTACTCGACCAGCTCGTCGGCGATCTCGCGGAACTTCGGCTTGTCGGCGAGGAACTCGTCGGTCAGGCCGTGGATGCGGATCGCCTCCTCGCTGCCCGGGCGCTCCGGGTTCAGGTAGAGGTGCAGGTTGCGGCCGGTGAGCCGCCGGTTGACCATCTCGACGCAGCCGATCTCGACGATGCGGTCGCCGGTTTTCGGGTCCAGGCCGGTGGTTTCGGTGTCGAGGAAGATCTGGCGCATGGTGGCCTTGCGCCCGCTCAGTGGTTCTCGCGGGCGTGGTTGATGGTGTACTTCGGGATCTCGACGACCAGATCCTGCTGGGCCAGGATGGCCTGGCAGCCCAGGCGCGAGTTGGGCTGCAGGCCCCAGGCGCGGTCGAGCAGGTCCTCTTCCGTCTCGTCCATCTCGCCCAGCGAGGCGAAGCCCTCGCGGACGATGACATGGCAGGTGGTGCAGGCGCAGCTCATGTCGCAGGCATGCTCGATGGCGATGCCGTTGTCGAGCATCGCCTCGCAGACCGAGGTGCCGGCCGGCGCGCTGATGCTGGCGCCCTGCGGGCAGAGTTCGTGATGGGGCAGGATCTTGATCGTGGGCATGATCGTGTCGGGGTCGGAATCAGGGACGAGGCGCGGAAGTCGCTCAGACCTCGTCGAGGCGGCGGCCGGTCAGCGCCTGCTGGATGCCGCGGTTCATGCGCAGCGCGGCGAAGTTCTCGGTGCCGTCGGCCAGGGCCTTGGTGGCGGCCTCGATCGCATGGGCATCCTCGCCTCGGGCGATCTCGGCCAGCGCGTCCAGCAGCCGGTCGACGCGGATGCGCTCGTCCTCGTCGAGCAGGTCGCCATCGGCCGCCAGCGCGGCGCGGGTGGCCAGCGACAGGCGCTCGGCCTCGACGCGGGCCTCGGTCAGCGCGCGGCGGTGCATGTCGCCCTCGGCTTCGGTGAAGCCCTCGCGCAGCATCGAGGCCACCTGATCGTCGCTCAGGCCATAGCTCGGCTTGACGGTGATCGCGGCCTCGACGCCGGAGATCATCTCGCGGGCCGCAACCGACAGCAGGCCGTCGGCATCGACCTGGAAGGTCACGCGGATGCGCGCCGCACCCGCCGCCATCGGCGGAATGCCGCGCAGCTCGAAGCGCGCCAGCGAGCGGCAGTCGGCCACCAGCTCGCGCTCGCCCTGCACCACATGCACCGCCAGCGCGGTCTGGCCGTCCTTGAAGGTGGTGAAGTCCTGCGCCTTGGCCACCGGAATCGTGGCGTTGCGCTCGATGACACGCTCGACCAGCCCGCCCATCGTCTCCAGACCGAGCGACAGCGGAATCACGTCGAGCAGCAGCATCTCGCCGTCGGGCGCGTTGCCGGCCAGCGCGTTGGCCTGCACCGCCGCGCCGAGCGCGACCACCTCGTCCGGGTTGAGGTTCGTCAGCGGCGCGCGGCCGTAGAAGGCCTCGACCGCCGAGCGCACCACCGGCATGCGCGTCGAGCCACCGACCATCACGACGCCCTGCACCTCGTCGACCTTGACCTTGGCGTCGCGCAGCACCCGCTTCATCAGCTGGAGGGTGCGCTGCGTGAGCGGCTGGGTCGCGGCCTCGAAGGCCTCGCGGCTGACCGGCTGCGACAGCGCGCCGGCGCCCAGCGTCGCGACGGCGACCGTCGTGTCGGCCGACGACAGCGCCTCCTTGGCCGCGCGGGCCGCGCTCAGCACCGCGCGCTTGTCGTGTGCGTCCAGCGCCTCCAGCGTCGGCAGGCCCGCCTGCGCCAGCAGCCAGGCGGCCAGCGCCATGTCGTAGTCGTCGCCGCCCAGGGCCGAGTCGCCGCCGACCGCGACCACCTCGAACACGCCCTTCGACAGGCGCAGCAGCGAGATGTCGAAGGTGCCGCCGCCCAGGTCGTAGACCGCGTACAGGCCCTCGATCGCGTTGTCGAGACCGTAGGCGATCGCCGCGGCGGTGGGCTCGTTGAGCAGGCGCAGCACGTTCAGGCCGGCGAGCTGCGCGGCGTCCTTGGTCGCCTGGCGCTGCGCGTCGTCGAAATAGGCCGGCACGGTGATGACCGCGCCGAACAGGTCGGCGTTGAAGGTGTCCTCGGCGCGGTAGCGCAGCGTCGCCAGGATCTCGGCCGAGACCTCGATCGGCGACTTCACGCCGTCGCGGGTCTCGATCGCGACCATGCCGGGCTGGTCGACGAAGTGGTACGGCAGGTTGCCGCGGTCGGCGATGTCGGCCAGCGCGCGGCCCATGAAGCGCTTGACCGAGACCAGCGTGTCATGCGGATCGTCGGCCTGCGCGGCCAGCGCCTCAAAGCCGATCTGGCGCCGGCCCCCGCCCAGGTAGCGCACGGCCGAGGGCAGGATCACACGGCCCTGGTCGTCGGGCAGGCATTCGGGCACGCCGTGGCGCACCGAGGCGACCAGCGAGTGCGTCGTGCCGAGGTCGATGCCGACGGCAATGCGGCGGCTGTGCGGGTCGGGCGTCTGCCCGGGTTCGGAGATCTGGAGAAGTGCCATGGGTGCGTCATTGTCCCAGCGCGTCGAGGCGCCGG
>JAUPTP010000403.1 GCA_030918015.1 Pseudomonadota bacterium | reverse complement strand
AGGCCGGGGATGCCACGCCGGTCTAGAGCCGGCACCCCAATGATTGCTGCACCGCAGCATTTCCACTTGCACGCCGGCGCCGGCGGTCTATACTGGAGCCATGCTGCAGTGCAGCAAAAGTTTTCCAAGCCTTCCGCCCTTCTCCTTCTTTTCCTTCCGGAGCCTGATCATGTCGCTGACGCCCGAACAAATCGCCGCCGCCAACAAGGCCAACCTCGACGCCCTGGTGTCGCTGACGAACAAGGCCTTCGAGAGCGTCGAGAAGCTGGTCGAGCTGAACATGCAGGCCGCCCGCTCGACGCTGGAAGAGAACGCCGAGCGCGCCAAGGCGCTGCTGGCCGCCAAGGGCCCGCAGGATCTGGCCACGCTGCAGGCCGACTTCGTCAAGCCGGCCCAGGAAAAGGCCCTGGCCTATGGCCGTCAGGTCTATGACATCGCCACCTCGACCCAGGCCGAGGTGAGCAAGATGGCCGAGGCCCAGCTGGCCGCGGCCAAGGAAAAGTTCACCGCCATGGTCGACGAGGCCGCCCAGAAGGCCCCGAAGGGCAGCGAGAGCGCCGTCGCCATGGTCAAGACCGCGATGGCCAACGCCGACGCCGCCTTCGAGAGCGTGCAGAAGGCCGCCCGCCAGGCCGCCTCGCTGGCCGAGACCAACCTGAAGACGCTGGGCGAGACCGCCGCCAAGGCCACCACGCCGCGTCGCTGATCTTCTGGCCGCGGGCGCGTGGCCCGCTGCCTTGTGTCGCTTGTCTCCTCGGTACTTCCTCAGTACCGTTCAAGGCCCGATCCCCGATGGTGATCGGGCTTTTTTTCGCCTGTACCGGCGCTGGAACGCCCGGGCGGCACACTGGGGCGCTCACATCACACCTCGAGGAGACAAGCCGATGACCTCACCCTGGCAGGCCGCCCCCGGCCGCTACGAGACCCTGCCCTACCGCCGCTGCGGCACCAGCGGCCTGAAGCTGCCCGCACTCTCGCTCGGGCTGTGGCACAACTTCGGCGACACCACGCCGCTGAGCGTGCAGCGCGAGATGGCGACCACCGCCTTCGATCTCGGCATCACCCACTTCGATCTGGCAAACAACTACGGCCCGCCCTACGGCAGCGCCGAGGTGAACTTCGGCCGCCTGCTGCGCGAGGACTTCAGGCCCTACCGCGACGAGCTGATCATCTCGACCAAGGCCGGCTGGGACATGTGGCCCGGCCCCTACGGCCAGGGCGGCGGCTCGCGCAAGTACGTGCTGGCCAGCCTGGACCAGAGCCTGAAGCGCCTGGGCCTCGACTACGTCGACATCTTCTACTCGCACCGCTTCGACCGCGACACGCCGCTGGCCGAGACCGCCGGCGCGCTGGCGCAGGCGGTGCGCGCGGGCAAGGCGCTGTATGTCGGCATCTCGTCGTACTCGCCGGGCAAGACGGCCGAGATGGCGGCGCTGCTCAAGGCCGAGGGCGTGCCGCTGCTGATCCACCAGCCGAGCTACAACCTGCTCAACCGCTGGATCGAGCGCGGCCTGCTCGACACGCTGGCGGCCGAGGGCGCGGGCTGCATCGCCTTCACCGCGCTGGCGCAGGGGCTGCTGTCGGACAAGTACCTGAACGGCATTCCTGCCGATGCGCGCGTCAACCGCCCCGGCGGCGGCTCGCTGATGCGCGAGCACCTGAGCGAGGCCAACCTGGCGCGGGTGCGCGCGCTGAACACGATCGCGCAGCGGCGCGGCCAGAGCCTGGCGCAGATGGCGCTGGCCTGGGTGCTGCGCGACCCGCGGGTGACGACCACGCTGATCGGCGCCAGCAGCGCCGCACAGATCCGCGAGAACGTCGCCGCGCTGCAGAACCTGCACTTCAGCGCCGAGGAGCTGGCCGAGATCGACGCCCAGGCGCAGGACGGCGGCGTCGACCTGTGGCGCTCGCCGAACAACGACTGGGCGGACTGAGGCGCACCGGCGCCGATGGTCAGTCGATCGTCGCGCCGCTGAGCTTGACCAGGCGGCTCCACTTCTCGGTCTCGGTGCGCACGAAGGCGGCGAAGGCCGCCGGCGTGTCGCCGACGAAGTCCGAGCCGGTCTCGGCCAGCACGCGCTGGAAGTCGGGCGACTTCATCACCTTCAGCGCCGCGTCGCTGAGCTGCTGCACGATGGCCGGCGGGGTGCCGGCGCGCACGAACAGGCCGTACCAGCCATAGGACTCGATGCCCGGCAGGCCGGCCTCGGCCAGCGTGGGCACCTGCGGCAGCAGCGGCGAGCGCTTGGCGCCGGCCGTGGCCAGCGCACGCACCTTGCCCGAGCGGATGTGCGGCAGGATGGACGACAGGCTGTCGAACAGCATCGGAACGTGGCCGGCCATCAGGTCGGAGATCGCCGGGGCCGAGCCCTTGTAGGGCACATGCGTCATCTGCGCGCGGGCCGCGTCGGCGAAGAGCTCGCCGGTCAGGTGCTGCGGCGTGCCGTTGCCCGAGGAGCCGAACACGAAGCCGGGCTTGGCGCGCACCTGCGCCAGCAGGCCCTGCACATCGTTCACGCCCAGGCCGGGATGGACCACCAGCACCTGCGGCACCTTGATGACGTTGGTCACCGGGATCAGGTCCTTCGCCGGATCGAAGGCCATCTTCTTGTACAGGCTCGGGTTGATGACGATCGGCGCGCTGCTGGTCACCAGCAGGGTGTGGCCGTCGGCCGCGGCCATCGTCACCGCGGCGGTGCCGATGTTGCCGCCGCTGCCGCCGCGGTTGTCGATCACGAAGGGCTTGCCCAGCAGGTCCTGCAGGCCCTTGGCGAGCGGGCGCGCGGCGATGTCGGAGGGGCCGCCCGGTGGCCAGGGCACGACCATGGTGACCGGACGCGCCGGCCAGGCCTGGGCGCGCGCGAACAGCGGCGCGCCCAGGCCGAGCGCGGCCAGGGCGCCGATCACGGCGCGGCGGGACGGATCAAGGGATTCGGGGTGGGTCATCGACAAGCTCCTGTGGCATGGAACGGAAGAGGGGAAGGCATCGACTCAGTCGCCGCCCGGCACCGGCAGCGCCAGCCCGACCTTCAGCGGCTCGATGACCACCTGCGTGGTGATGCGGCCGATCTGCGGCACCTGCGCCATCCAGCGCGCGCAGAGCCGGTCGTAGGCGGGCATGTCGGCCACGCGCAGGATCACCACCAGGTCGTTGTCGCCGGTGGTGCTGTAGGCCTGCTGCACCGCGGGCTCGGGCGCCAGCAGCGCGCGCAGCCGCGCCAGCGCCGCATAGTGCTCGCGCTCGAAGCCGATGCCGGCGATCAGCGTCAGGCCCGCGCCCAGCGCGGCCGCATCGAGCAGCGCGACCTCGGCGCGGATCACGCCGCGCTCGCGCAGCCGCCGCAGCCGGCGCTGCACCGCCGAGGCCGACAGGCCGATCTCGGCGGCGATCGACTCGGCCGG
>JAUPTP010000402.1 GCA_030918015.1 Pseudomonadota bacterium | reverse complement strand
AGCTTTTCGCTCTGTCGTTTTGTCTCCAAGCACCCTTGCAAGTGCTTGTCAGCATTGACGAATTTCGAGCGCGGAGTCTGACCGGCTTCCCTGATGTTGAAGGGATTGAGACCGGAGCTTGTCGGCGAGGGTCTTCTTGCTCAGGTCTGACCGGCTTCCCTGATGTTGAAGGGATTGAGACTTGTCCGGGTGGGCCGTGTAAATTACTTCACCGGTCTGACCGGCTTCCCTGATGTTGAAGGGATTGAGACGCACTATTCATCACTCGTGATCCATTGGGCATGGGTCTGACCGGCTTCCCTGATGTTGAAGGGATTGAGACTTGCCGCCTGCCGCTTGGCCCGTCAGGAGTTTGGGTCTGACCGGCTTCCCTGATGTTGAAGGGATTGAGACTTCCCTGCGCGCCGCACTAGCGATCAACTTCAGCGTCTGACCGGCTTCCCTGATGTTGAAGGGATTCATGAAACCCGCCTCTCGGCAACGAGGGCGGGTTTTTTCTTGGCCGGACGTGATCAGCCGGCGGCAAGGTTGCCGGACGGGCCCGCCGGGCCGGCGGGCGCCGACACTGCGTCACCGCCCCCACAGATCCGCTTCAGCGGCTCCGGGTGGCGGTCGAATACATCGACGCTCCGCTGCTGCTTGTCCAGGCCGCGGCGCCCGTTCCCCGCCGGCACGCTGGCAAGGGGGCCCCGCTTTTCCGCCCGATCGCCCCCATGCCCGCGCAATCCAAGCCCAAGACCCTGACCCGGCTGCTCGACCTGCTGCAGGCCATTCCCCGACGCTCCTCTGTGTCCGCCCAGGATCTGCACACGCGGCTCACCGAGCGCGGCCACGCGGTGACGATCCGCTCGGTCCAGCGCGACCTGCAGATGCTGCGCGAGCACTTTCCGCTGGAGGTCAACGAGAACAGCAAGCCGCACAGCTGGCGGTGGGGTGTCGAGGCCGATCAGGGCATCGGCGGCATGAACCCCCACGAGGCGCTGATGGTGGCGCTGGCGGAAAAGCATCTGCGCACCGCGCTGCCCGGCCACATGGCCGACAGCTTCGATACCGTCTTCGAGGAGGCCCACCGGCGGCTCAAGAAGATCGACGGGCCGGCCGGCATGCCGCGCTGGATCGACAAGGTGGCGGTGGTGTCGCCGGGGCTGACGCAGCACGCGCCGAGGGTGGATGCCAGCATGCGCCGCATCCTCTCCAATGCCCTGCTCAAGGGCGAGCAGGTCGAGGTCTATTACGCCCGCGTGTCGCCCACCACCCCGGACCGGGTGCATTCGCAGCGCTACATCCTGCACCCGCTGGGCATGGTGCTGCGCGGCAGCATCACCTATCTGATCGCCTCGCAGGGCTGGGGCCGGCCGCCGGGCTTCTACGCGCTGCACCGCTTCCGCCGGGCGCGCCCGCTCGGTCATCCGGTCGATCTGCCCAGCCCGGAATGGACGCTGGACGGCTGGCTCGCAAGCGGCCAGGCCCAGTTCGGCATGCGCCCGGACAAGCCGCCCCTGGAGCTGTCGCTGGCCTGCTCCCAGATGATGGCCAACATGCTCCGGGAAGCGCCGCTCGGGCCCGATCAGGAGATCGGGTCGATGCCTGACGGCCGCCGCCATGTGCAGGTGACCGTGGCCGACACCTGGGAGCTGCGCTGGTGGCTGCTGGGCCGGTCCGCCGATGTGCAGGTGCTGGCGCCAGTCGCCCTGCGCGAGGACATCCGCCAGAGCCTGAAGCAGGCGCTGGACATCTATGACGGGCAGTTCGTGATGCCGTTCACGGAGCGATTCGAGCCCGACTGAGCTGCGCTTCGGATGCGACAGGTTCTGTCGCAGCTCTCCCCACACTGACACATCTTGATGCCTCAGGGGGACAGATGAACGCAACAACCGATCACGCCATCACGGACAGCCTGTCCAGGCAAGGCCTCGACGAGCGCTATGCGCCCGTGATCGAGCTGTGGACCCTGCGCATCCTGTTCTCGCTGGACCAGCTCGAGCGGCGCCTGCGCGACAGGATGGCCGAGGCCGACGACTCGAAGCCGCCCTCGGACCCCGAGGGCACGCCGGACGCCGACGCGGCCTTGGACCGGTTGCTGGCCGAGATGAAGGCGCTGCGCGACCGGCACGAGGCGGCGTCGCCCGGACTGCCCCAGGACACGACGCTGGCGGTCAACATCGCCCGCCTGGGCGATCGGCTCGACCTGTCCGCCGTCGAGCGCGAGCTGCTGCACTTCGTGGTGCTGCAGCGCCTGTGCAGCGAGCTGACCGAGGCGCTGAAGGAGGCCGGCGAGCTGAACCGGACGCAGACGGTGCGCCTGCTGTCGATCTGCCTGTCGCGCGCTCCCGCCGAGATCCAGCAGGCGCTGGCGCCCCAGTCGCGGCTGTGCGGCTGCGCGCTGCTGTCGATCGACGATGTGCGCCCCTACAGCTTCGAGCTCAAGATCGATCTGCTCAACGATCTGGCCGAGACGCTGCTGGTCGCGCAGGACGATCTGATCGAGCTCTTCCCGAACGCGGTCACCAAGGCCCCCGCCTCGCCGCTGGGACTGGACGACTTCGCTCATCTGCGCGAGGACCTGGCCATCCTGTCGACCTACCTGGAGGCTGCGGCACGCCAGGGCCGCCGGGGCATCAACATCCTGATCCACGGCCGCTCCGGCACCGGCAAGACCGAGCTGGCCCGGGTGCTGGCACAGGCCACCGGCCTGCAGCCGCTCGAGATCCCGGTGCGTCAGCCCGACGGCAAGCCGCAGGGCGGCAAGGCACGCTTCGACGCCTTCCGCTTCGCGCAGAACCTGCTGAACGGCGCGACCCCGACGGCGCTGATCTTCGACGAGGTCGAGGATGTCTTCGTGCACTGGTCGAGCGATCGCCACGGACGCCAGAGCAACAGCAGCGGCGTCAAGGGCTGGGTCAACCATGTGCTCGAGCACAACCCGGTGCCGACCTTCTGGCTGACCAACGATCTGCAGGGGCTGGACCTGGCCTACCGGCGTCGCTTCGACTATGTGCTGGAGCTGGAGGTGCCGCCGCAGCCGGTGCGCCGGCGCATGCTGGAGCGGCATCTGCAGGCGCATGCGCTGCCGCTGTCGCCGGCCTGGATCGAGCAGGCCTCGCGCCACGAGGGCCTGGCGCCGGGGCTGATCGAGCGGGCCGCGCGGGTCTGCGCCACGGTGGCCGGCGCCGAGCCCGGCGGGATGGCGCCGGAGCAGATCCTGACCCGGCTGATGAACAACACCCTGCAGGCGATGGAGATCGCCCGCCTGCCGTCCGGCACCGCTGCCCGCGGTGCTGCCTACCGGATCGACTGGCTGCAGGCCGACACCGACCTGCAGGCGCTGCGCGACGGCCTGGTGCGCGAGGGCGGCGGCCGGCTCTGCTTCTGGGGGCCGCCCGGCACCGGCAAGACCGAGTTCGGC
>JAUPTP010000401.1 GCA_030918015.1 Pseudomonadota bacterium | reverse complement strand
CTGCACGATCAGGTTCGAGCCGGTCGAGTCATGGGGGCTCACGCTCTTGCGACGCGACAGCTCCCAGGTGCGGGCCGAGTAGCGGAAGGGCTTGCTGGTGAGCGCGCCGACCGGGCAGATGTCGATCATGTTGCCCGACAGCTCGGAGTCGACGGTGCCGTTGACGAAGGTGGTGATCTCCGAGTGCTCGCCCCGGTTGACCATGCCCAGCTCCATCTGGCCGGCGATCTCCTGGCCGAAGCGCACGCAGCGGGTGCAGTGGATGCAGCGGCTCATCTCTTCCATCGAGATCAGCGGGCCGACCTCCTTGTGGAAGACGACGCGCTTTTCTTCCTCGTAGCGCGAGGCGCCCTTGCCGTAGCCGACCGCCATGTCCTGGAGCTGGCATTCGCCGCCCTGGTCGCAGATCGGGCAGTCCAGCGGGTGGTTGATGAGGAGGAACTCCATCACCGACTGCTGGGCCTTGATCGCCTTGTCGCTCTTGGTGCGCACGATCATGCCCTGCGTCACCGGCGTGGCGCAGGCGGGCATCGGCTTCGGCGCCTTCTCCACGTCGACCAGGCACATGCGGCAGTTGGCCGCGATCGAGAGCTTCTTGTGATAGCAGAAGTGCGGAATCATCGTGCCCGCTTTCTCGGCCGCATGCATCACCATGCTGCCTTCGGGCACTTCCACCTTCTTGCCGTCGAGTTGGATTTCAACCATGTTCGTCTGCCCCGATCAGATGTAGGCCGGGACCTTGCAGGTCTTGTGTTCGATGTGGTGGACAAACTCGTCGCGGAAATGCTTGAGCATGCCTCGCACCGGCATCGCGGCCGCGTCGCCGAGCGCGCAGATGGTGCGGCCCATGATGTTCTCTGCGACGTTGTCGAGCAGCGCCAGGTCGTCAGGACGACCGTGACCGTGCTCGATGCGCTCGACCATCTTGAACAGCCAGCCGGTGCCCTCGCGGCACGGCGTGCACTGGCCGCAGGACTCGTGCGCATAGAAATAGGACAGGCGCAGCAGGCTCTTGACCATGCAGCGCGTCTCGTCCATCACGATGACCGCGCCCGAGCCCAGCATCGAGCCGGCCTTGCTGATGGAGTCATAGTCCATCGTGCAGTCCATGATGACGCTGGCCGGCAGCACCGGCGCGGACGAGCCCCCCGGGATCACCGCCTTGAGCTTCTTGCCGCCCTTGACGCCGCCCGCCAGCTCCAGCAGCTTGCTGAAGGGCGTGCCCATCGGGATCTCGTAGTTGCCGGGACGCTCGACGTCGCCGACCATCGAGAAGATCTTCGTGCCGCCGTTGTTGGGCTTGCCGCACTCGAGGTAGGCCTGGCCGCCGTTGCGGATGATCCAGGGCACCGCCGCGAAGGTCTCGGTGTTGTTGATCGTCGTGGGCTTGCCGTAGACACCGAAGCTGGCCGGGAACGGCGGCTTGAAGCGCGGCTGGCCCTTCTTGCCCTCGATCGACTCGATCAGCGCGGTCTCTTCGCCGCAGATGTAGGCGCCGAAGCCGTGGTGCGCATGCAGCTGGAAGCTGTGGCTGCCACCCAGGATGTTGTTGCCCAGATAACCGGCGGCACGCGCTTCCTCGAGGGCTTCCTCGAAACGCTCGTAGACCTCGAAGATCTCGCCGTGGATGTAGTTGAAGCCCACGGTGATGCCCATCGCGTAGGACGCGATGATCATGCCCTCGATGACGATGTGCGGGTTGTACCGCATGATGTCGCGGTCCTTGCAGGTCCCCGGCTCACCTTCGTCGGTGTTGCAGACCAGGTACTTCTGCACCGGCAGCGCGCGCGGCATGAAGCTCCACTTCAGGCCGGTCGGGAAGCCTGCGCCGCCGCGGCCGCGCAGGCCGGAGGCCTTGACCTCGGCAATGACCTGATCCTGGGTCAGACCGGCGCCGCCGTCCTTGCCCAGGATCTTCTTCAGGGCCTGATAGCCGCCACGGGCCTCATAGTCCTTCAGACGCCAGTTGCTGCCGTCCAGGCCCGCGTAGATCTGCGGGTTGATGTGGCGGTCGTGGAAACAGGTCTCCAGGCCGGTGGCCTGGAACTTCGAGAGATCGAGCGCGAGCGTCATGGGCGGTCCACTCCGTTCAGTTCTTCTTCCCGGCCGCGGCAGCCGGCTTGGCGCTGGCACGCAGCACCTTCACCAGTTCCTTCAGGCGGTCGTCGCTCATGTAGCTGAGCATCTGGCGGTCGTTGACCAGCATCACCGGCGCATCGGCGCAGGCGCCCAGGCACTCGCACTTCTGCACGGTGAACACGCCGTCGGGCGTGGTGCCGCCGTCCTCGATGCCGAGTTCCTTGCACAGGTTCTCCAGCGCCTTCTGGCCGTCGCGCAGCTGGCACGGCAGATTGGTGCAGACGTTCAGCTTGAACTGACCGACCGGACGCTGGTTGTACATGTTGTAGAAGGTCGTGACCTCGCGCACCGCGATCGGGGCCATGCCCAGATAGTCGGCGATGGCCTGCTCGGCCTCCGGCGAGACCCAGCCCTGCTCCTGCTGGGCGATCGACAGACACGCCATCACGGCCGACTGCTTCTGCTCGGCCGGGTACTTGGCAACTTCGCGCGCGAACCGCGCCAGGGTGGCTTCACTGAACATGGATGGTTCTCAGCGGACTTCAGTGATCTTCGGACTCAGCGGTCGATCTCGCCGAACACGACGTCCATCGTGCCGATGATGGCGACCGCGTCGGCGATCATGTGGCCGCGCGACATCTCGTCGAGCGCCGCCAGATGCACATAGCCGGGCGGGCGGATCTTCATGCGGTAGGGCTTGTTGGCCCCGTCGCTGATCAGGTAGATGCCGAACTCGCCCTTCGGGTGCTCGACCGCCGCGTAGGCCTCGCCCTCGGGGACGTGGAAGCCTTCGGAGAAGAGCTTGAAGTGGTGGATCAGCTCTTCCATCGAGGTCTTCATCTCGACGCGCGAAGGCGGGGCCACCTTGTGGTTGTCGGTGATGACCGGGCCGGGGTTCTTGCGCAGCCAGTCGACGCACTGCTGGATGATGCGGTTGCTTTGCCGCATTTCCTCGACGCGCACCAGGTAGCGGTCGTAGGTGTCGCCGTTCACACCCACCGGGATGTCGAACTGCATGCGGTCGTAGACATCGTAGGGTTGCGTCTTGCGCAGATCCCAGGCGATGCCCGAGCCGCGCAGCATCGCGCCGGTCAGACCCAGGTTGAGCGCACGCTCCGGGCTCACCACGCCGATGCCGACGGTGCGCTGCTTCCAGATGCGGTTGTCGGTCAGCAGCGTCTCGTACTCGTCGACCAGCTTCGGGAAGCGGCGCACGAAGTCCTCGATGAAGTCAAGCATCGAGCCCTGGCGGTTCTCGTTGAGCTTGGCCATCGCCTTGGCGTTGCGGATCTTGCTGTGCTTGTACTGCGGCATCGAGTCCGGCAGGTC
>JAUPTP010000400.1 GCA_030918015.1 Pseudomonadota bacterium | reverse complement strand
GCTGGCCGGCGTGCTGCGCTCCGACCTGGAGGTGCCGCCGCAGGTGGCGCGCTTCCTGTCGCTCTACCTGCTGATGGCGCTGGGCCTGAAAGGCGGCTTTGCGCTGTCGGCCGGCGGTCTGCCCGCCGACGGGCTGGCCGCGATCGGCCTGGCGCTGGTGATGGCCACGCTGGTGCCGCTGGCGGGCTGGTGGCTGCTGCGCCGGGTCGCGGCGCCGGCCGATGCGCTGGCGGTGGCCGCCGCCTACGGCTCGGTCAGCGCAGTGACCTTCGTGACCGCGCACCAGCAGCTCGAGCAGCTCGGCCTGACGCCGGGCGGCCACATGACCGCGGCGATGGTGCTGATGGAAAGCCCGGCGCTGCTGATCGCGCTGATGCTGCGCAGCCGGCTGGCCGCGACGCCCGCCCACGGCAGCGGTGGCAGCCTGCTGCAGCCGGTGCGCGAGGCCTGCACGCACGGCACGCAGCTGCTGCTGCTCGGCGCGCTGGCCATCGGCTGGATCAGCGGCGAGCACGGCCAGCAGACGATGAAGCCCTTCACCGGCGACCTGTTCAAGGGCCTGCTCGCCTTCTTCCTGCTCGACATGGGCGTGCAGGTGGCGCGCCAGCTCGGCGCGGTGCGCCAGGCCTCGGGCTGGCTGCTGGCCTATGCGGTGCTCGGACCGCTGGCGCATGCGCTGATCGCGCTGCTGCTGGCCGGGCTGGTCGGCCTGAGCACCGGCGACGCGGCCATGCTGATGGTGCTGGCCGCCAGCGCCAGCTACATCGTCGTGCCGGCCGCGCTGCGCCAGGCGGTGCCGGAGGCCAATCCGGCGCTCTACCTCGGCCTGGCGCTGGGCGTGACCTTCCCGCTGAACCTGCTGCTGGGCATCCCGCTCTACACCGCGATGGCCCGCAGCTGGCTGGGCGGCTGAGCCACGCCCCGGCCGCTCGCGCTCAGAACCAGCCCATCACCTGCTGACTGGCTGCGGCGGCGGCCTCGACGATCAGCCCGGCGCTGAACCAGCCGAACGCGATCGCGCCCAGCCCCGCCGGCAGCGACAGCAGCAGCAGCAGCCCGTCGCGGTACATCCAGCCCAGGCCCAGCAGCACCAGGCTGAGCCCGGGCAGCACGTTGCCGAAGGGCAGCGGCAGGAAGATCACCAGCGCCATCGCCGCGATCCACAGCCGCCACCAGGCAAAGGCGGCCGGATGGCGCAGCAGCCGCCAGCGCCGGCGCAGCAGCCGACCGGCGCCGCCATGCAGCCAGGCCAGCGCGCGCAGGCAGCGCCGCGACCAGACGACATCGAGCCGGAAGGCCGCCAGCCGCCCCGGCACGACCGTGCCACGCGGCCGCGGCCAGCGCCAGGCCAGCGCGAACAGCAGCAGGCTCAGCACCGTGCCCACGCCGGACAGCGGCAGCACGCACAGCAGCGCCACCACCAGCAGCAGCACCGCCTGCGAGCCGCGCCCGTGCAGCGCCAGCAGCTCGGCCACGCTGACCGGCTGCGCCGCGCCGAGCGCCTGATGAAAAGGTTCGGGTCGGATCATGGCGAGGCAGTCTGGCGGGGCCGCCCCCCCGCAGCCATCACGCTGCGCCTGAGGGTGACTTCGGCGTGACCGAAGTCCCAGACCTCATGGTTGCCCCGGATGGCCGCCCCCCAGGCCGCATGTCAATCGCCCCGCCACGGCCACGGCCCTCATGCACATCTTGCATGGAATCGGCAGAAACAGACGGAAGTCATTGTCTACAGTGACGCCGATGACATGCCGCAGCGGCCCCAACAGGTCCGCAATCGGCACGATCTTCATCGAACTCGCAACAACGAGACTTTTCATGCACGACACCCTCTCCTTCATCACACCCGACCCGCACAGCGCCTGGGGCACCTACCTGTCGCAGGTCGACCGCGTCCTGCCCTACCTCGGCCCGCTGGCGCGCTGGGGCGAGACGCTCAAGCGGCCCAAGCGCGCACTGGTCGTCGATGTGCCGATCGAGATGGACGACGGCACGGTGCGCCACTTCGAGGGCTACCGCGTGCAGCACAACCTCAGCCGCGGCCCCGGCAAGGGCGGCGTGCGCTACCACCCGGCGGTGACGCTGGAAGAAGTGATGGCGCTCTCGGCCTGGATGACGGTGAAGAACGCCGCGGTCAACCTGCCCTACGGCGGTGCCAAGGGCGGCATCCGGGTCGACCCGCGCCAGCTCTCGACCAAGGAGCTCGAGCGCCTGACCCGGCGCTACACCAGCGAGATCGGCCTGGTCATCGGCCCGCAGCAGGACATCCCGGCGCCGGACGTGGGCACCAACCCGCAGGTGATGGCCTGGATGATGGACACCTACTCGATGAACGTCGGCGGCACCGCCACCGGCGTCGTCACCGGCAAGCCGATCCATCTGGGCGGCTCGCTCGGCCGGGTCAAGGCGACCGGCCGCGGCGTGTTCGTCACCGGCCGCGAGGCCGCGCGGCGCATCAGCCTGAACCTGGACGGCGCCCGGGTGGCGGTGCAGGGCCTGGGCAATGTCGGCTCGGCCGCGGCCGAGATGTTCGTGGGCGCCGGCGCGAAGATCGTCGCGGTGCAGGACCACACCGGCACGATCGCCAATCCGGCCGGCATGGACATGGGCGAGCTGATGGCGGTGGTGCGCCGCGACGGCGGCGCGGGCGCCTTCACGCAAGCCGAGCGCATCGACGACGAGGCCTTCTGGGACACCGACTGCGACATCCTGATCCCGGCCGCGCTGGAAGGCCAGATCACGCTGGCGCGGGCCAACCGCCTGAAGGCGCGTCTGGTGCTCGAAGGCGCCAACGGCCCGACCCACCCGGACGCCGACGACGCGCTGGCCGAGCGCGGCATCCTGGTCGTGCCCGACGTGATCTGCAACGCCGGGGGCGTGACGGTGTCCTACTTCGAGTGGGTGCAGGACTTCTCGTCCTTCTTCTGGACCGAGGACGAGATCAACCTGCGCCTGGACAAGATCATGGTGGATGCGCTGCGCCGCATCTGGGACACCGCCGACCGCCACCACGTCACGCTGCGCACCGCCACCTTCGCGGTGGCCTGCGAGCGCATCCTGATGGCGCGCCAGGAACGCGGCCTCTACCCCTGAGCCCGCGCGGGGCCTGATCCGTCGCAAGGCCGGCGGGGAAAGGCAGGGTTTATGCTCGCGCCCTTCCCCGATCACCGAACCCGCATTCCGGAATCCCCGCCATGGCCGACATCGTCTGGAACGACCAGCTGCTCAACCACCACCCCGAGATGGACACGACGCACCGCGAGTTCGTCGACCACCTCGCGCAGGTGCAGGCCGCGCTCGAGGGCCCGCAGGACGAGCTGCTGGCGCGCTATGACGCGATGCTCGAGCACACCGTCGAGCACTTCGCGCAGGAAGACCGCTGGATGAAGGACCTGGGCTTCAGCGCCGACAACTGCCACACC
>JAUPTP010000399.1 GCA_030918015.1 Pseudomonadota bacterium | reverse complement strand
CGGCCCGGCGCGATCGACGCCACCGCGATGCCCAGCGCCTGGCAGGCGCGGTCCTCGCGCATCATCGCGACGGCCACATGGTCGGCGGTGGCCTGGGGGCTCAGGTCGTGTCCGTTCATGGCGCTCGCTCAGCGGTCGGAAAAGCTCGGCGCGCGCCGGGCCATGAAGGCGGCGACGCCCTCCTGATAGTCGTGCGCGAAGCCCAGCTCGCGCTGCAGCGCCTGCTCGTGGTCGAGCGCACCGGCCAGGTCGGTCTGCTGCGCGGCATCCAGCGCGCGGCGGGTCTCGACCAGCGCACGCGTGGGCATCGCGGCCAGCCGCGCGGCCAGCGCGCCGACCTCATCCACCAGCTCGGCGTCATCCACGCAGCGCCAGATCAGGCCGATGCGCTCGGCCTCCACGGCGGGCAGGCGATCGCCCAGCATCGCCAGGCCCAGCGCCCGCGCCCGGCCGACCGCCCGCGGCAGCAGCCAGGTGCCGCCGCAGTCCGGCACCAGGCCGATCTTCGAGAAGGCCTGGATGAAGCTGGCCGAGCGCGCCGCCACCACCAGATCGCAGGCCAGCGCCAGATTGGCGCCCGCGCCGGCGGCCACGCCGTTGACCGCCGCGATCACCGGCACCGGCATCGCGCGCAGCCGCAGCAGCATCGGCCGGTAGAAATGCGCCAGCAGATGGCCGATGTCGCTCTGCGGCGCCACCGCCGGATCGGCCAGATCCTGACCGGCGCAGAAGGCCCGGCCCGCGCCGGTCAGCACCACGCAGCGCACGCGGCTGTCCTCGGCCGCCGCGTCCAGCGCCAGGACCAGCGCGCGCAGCAGATCGGTGGTCAGGCTGTTGAGCACCGCCGGGCGGTCCAGCGTCAGCGTCAGCACCGCGCCGGCGCGCTCCAGGCGCAGCGGCGCGTCGAGGTGTTCGCCGGGGGCGGAGGGTTCAGGCGTCACGTCAGGCATCGGGGCGTCTCCTGGGTCTCGTCAATTGACCGACCGTTCGGTAGATATTAGGCTCCCTGCTTGATCCCGGACAATCAAGGAGAACCCCGATGCCCTGCTACAGCCTCGAAGGCGTCATCCCGGTCGTGCATCCGAGCGCGCATGTGCATCCGACCGCGGTGCTGATCGGCGACGTGCATGTCGGCCCGGACTGCTATGTGGGCCCGTGCGCGAGCCTGCGCGGCGACTTCGGCCGCATCGTGCTGGAGGAAGGCGCCAATCTGCAGGACACCTGCGTGGTGCACGGCTTTCCCGAGCAGGTCACGCTCGTCGAGCGCAACGGCCACATCGGCCACGGCGCGGTGCTGCACGGCTGCACCGTGCGCCGCGACGCGCTGGTCGGCATGAACGCGGTGGTGATGGACGAGGCGGAGATCGGCGCCGAGGCGATCGTCGCGGCCTGCGCCTTCGTGCCGGCGGGCGCGCGGGTGGCGCCGCGCACGCTGGTGGCGGGCACGCCGGCCAGGCTGATGCGCGAGCTCAGCGCGGACGAGGTGGCCTGGAAGCGCGAGGGCACCCGCACCTATCACGACCTGACCCGGCGCTGCCTGGCCACGCTGGTCGAGGTGCAGCCGCTGCCCCAGGCCGAGGCGGTGCGCCCGGTGCTGCAGGCGCCGCCGGTGAAGTCGCTGATCGCGACACGGCGAGGATGAGACCGGGCCGTGCTAGCGTGGCGTGCATGAACACGAACGCCCCGATGCACGACCTGATCGCCTTCATCCTCGAGATCGACCGCCTCAAGGGCGTGACCCGCCAGACGCGTCCGGCCGGCATGGAGCGGATGGAGAATTCCGCCGAGCACAGCTGGCAGATCGCGATGATGGCGCTCGCGCTGGCGCCGCATGCCGCAGGCCCCGTCGACATCGACCGGGTGGTGCGCATGCTGCTGGTGCATGACATCGGCGAGATCGACACCGGCGACACGCTGGTCTATGTGGAAGACGGCTGGGCCGAGCGCAAGGCGGCAGAGCTCGCCGCGGTGCGCCGCATCTTCGGCCTGCTGCCACCCGAGCAGGCCGCGCCCTTCGTCGCACTCTGGGAAGAGTTCGAGGCCGAGCACACGCCTGAGGCCCGCTTCGCCCATGCGATCGACCGTGCCATGCCGGTGCTGCTGAACCTGGCCAGCGGCGGCCGCAGCTGGCGGGACAACGGCGTGAGCCACGCCCGGGTGGTGCGCCGCATCGCCGAGCCGATCCGCCAGGGCTGCCCGGCCCTGTGGGCGCATCTGGAGGGGGAGCTGGAGTCAGCCCGCCGCCGGGGCTTCTTCCACGAATGACCCAGCGCCCCGCCGACACCAGGCCGCATCCCACAGCGCCATAACGGGGCGCACTTCACGCGCATGCACACAAAAGGTGCACCTCAGGCGACTGGCACACCATCCTGGCCAGAGAACCGTCGGCCATCTGCGCCACAATTCAGGCACGATTTGTGCTTTTTATGGGCGTGACGCACGCAAGGTAGCTCCGGCATCCGCTACCCCGCTCCTCCAACGACGGTGGAGCCGCAGGCGCCAACCGGGCCGGGAACATGTCGTTCCCCTGTCGGCCCGCCTTCCCCTCTTTTCCTTCTCTCCGTTTCCCGGTGCGCCTGCGCTCGTCCCTCGAGCCGGCCTCCCGGACGGAACCTTCGACGGTGCCGGGTTCTTCCGGTCCGTCATCACGGAGACCGCATGAAGATCGTCGTCGTCGGCCACGGCATGGTGGGCCACAAGTTTCTGGAAAGCCTCCACGAGGCCGGTGTGAAGGATGCCGAAGTCACGGTGCTGTGCGAGGAGCCGCGCGCCGCCTATGACCGTGTCCACCTGTCGGAATTCTTCTCCGGCAAGAGCGCCGACGACCTGTCGCTGGTCGAGCCCGGCTTCTTCGCCCAGTCCGGCTACACGCTGCGCCTGAAGGCCAAGGCGGTCGCCATCGAGCGCCGCGAGAAGACCGTCACCACCGCCGACGGCGAGGTGGTGCCCTACGACAAGCTGGTGCTGGCCACGGGTTCCTACCCCTTCGTGCCGCCGGTGCCGGGCCGCGACCGCGCCGACATCTTCGTCTACCGCACCATCGAGGACCTCGAGGCCATGAAGGCGCGCGGCGCCGTCAGCAAGAACGGCGTCGTCGTCGGCGGCGGCCTGCTGGGCCTGGAGTGCGCCAAGGCGCTCAAGGACATGGGCCTGGAGACGCATGTCGTCGAGTTCGCCCCGCGCCTGATGGCCGTGCAGGTGGACGACGCCGGCGGCCGGGTGCTGCGCACCAAGATCGAGGCGCTGGGCGTGCAGGTGCACACCAGCCGCAACACCACCGAGATCACCGACGGCGCCTCGGCCTACCACCGCATGGTGTTCTCGGACGGCACCTGGCTCGAGACCGACATGATCGTGTTCTCGGCCGGCATCCGTCCGCGTGACGAGCTGGCCCGCCAGTGCGCGCTGGCCATCGGCCCGCGCGGC
>JAUPTP010000398.1 GCA_030918015.1 Pseudomonadota bacterium | reverse complement strand
CCGGCCGCGCGCCCGCCCCGGCCCGCCGCCCGCGCCCCGGATCGGCCGACGACGCGCCGGTGCTGATCGAGGCCCGCGGCCTGGGCAAGACCTTCAGCGTCCGCGAGGGCCTGTTCCGGCGCCGCGAGTTCCAGGCGGTGCAGGAGGTGAGCTTCCGCCTGCGGCGCGGGCGCACGCTGGGCGTGGTCGGCGAATCGGGCTCGGGCAAGACGACGATGGGCCTGACGCTGCTGCGCCTGCACGAGGCCACGGCCGGGCAGGTGCTGTTCGACGGCGAGGACCTGTTCGCGCTGCAGGGCCCGGCGCGGCAGGCGCTGCGCCGGCGCATCCAGATCGTGTTCCAGAACCCGTACGCGTCGCTGAACCCGCGCTTCACCATCGGCCAGACCCTGCTGGAGCCGATGCGGATCCACGCCCTCGGCGCCGACGACCGCGAGCGCGAGGGCCGCGCGCTGGCCCTGCTCGAGCGCGTCGGGCTGGACGGCACGGCGCTCGGCAAGTACCCGCACGAGTTCTCCGGCGGCCAGCGCCAGCGCATCGCCATCGCGCGGGCGCTGACGCTCTCGCCCGAGGTGCTGGTGCTCGACGAGGCGGTCTCGGCGCTGGATGTCTCGGTGCAGGCGCAGGTGCTCAACCTGCTCAAGGACCTGCAGGACGAGCTGGGCCTGGCCTATGTCTTCATCAGCCACGACCTGGCCGTCGTGCGCTTCATGGCCGACGAGCTGCTGGTGATGAAGGACGGCCGCGTCGTCGAGCAGGGCGAGACGCGCGCGCTGCTGGCCGCGCCAAGCCAGGACTACACCCGCCGGCTGCTGGCGGCGGTGCCCCGCGGCCTGGCCGGGCGCAGGGCCTGAGCCTGCAGGCGCATCGGGTTTTCTGGCTCGAGATGACGGGGCTGATCCCGGGATGCGAGCCGCGCCGCGCTTGCGATCATCGCGGAACTGACTCTCCACGCCTCGCAAGGATCACCCCATGAAGCCCCGCTGGACCGACTGGCTTGTCGCTGCCGCACTGGCTCTGGCCTTGAGCGCCAGCGCCGCCTTTTCACCCGCGGACGACCTGGCGCCGATGACACGCGCACGCTGAGTCCGAGCGGGCGGCCGGAATGCGTGAACTTCTCCCGAGCGCACCGGCCACCGTTGCAACCTGACGCAGCAGAGTTTTCCGCAGGCGCGTACGCTGTGCAGGCGATTGACTTCAAAGGGGTCCAACATGAAGTTCCGCTGGTCCGAATGGCTCACCGCAGCCGCCCTCATCTTTGCCTTCAGCGCCTTTGCCGGAGCCGACATCAGCCATGATGCGGCGCCCGAAACCAGTGCCCCGCCCGCCCCGGCGCCGGCGCTGCCCGCCCGCTGAAGTCGCACGACAGAGCAACTCCTCCTCAGAGAAGCCTTGGGGACTGGGTTCAGTCCCAGGGAGGCGGGCGGTCCGGGCCTGAGAGAGCGAGCACCCGGTTTCCCCGTCCCGCCTCCCTTCTTTTTGGGCGCACCCCGCGCCACCGGCCTGGATGCCGGCCCGCCAGAGAACACCCCGCCCCCAGCCCACCGTTTCAGCCGACCGACCGGCAGGCGCTGCGGTATTCTCGCGGCCACTTCCGCGCCCGGCCCGCGCCGCGCCGGCCCTCCCTCCCCTGCCGCTGACCGCGACCCATGAGCATGAGCACCCGCGCCGCCATCGCCGCCTCGATCGCCTACGACACCATCATGGTGTTCGAGGGCCAGTTCACCGACCACATCCTGCCGGACCAGATCCACAAGCTGAATCTGTCGTTCCTGTCGCCGCGCATGCGTCGCGAGTACGGCGGCTGCGCCGGCAACATCGCCTACAACTACGCGCTGCTTGGCGGCGAGGCGGTGCCGATGGGCATGGTGGGCGACGACTTCGGCCCCTACCGCGAGCACCACGCCCGCTGCGGCATCGACCTGCGCGCGGTGCGCGTGGCCGAGGGCAGCTACACCGCGCAGTGCTTCATCGTCACCGACCTGTCGAACAACCAGCTCGCCGGCTTCCATCCCGGCGCGATGGGCCAGTCGGCCGGGATCACGCTGGCCGAGGCCGGCGAGATCGCGGTCGGTCTGGTCGGCCCGGATGCGCCCGACGCGATGCAGCAGCACAGCCGCGAGATGGCCGAGGCCCGCCTGCCCTTCATCCTCGACCCCGGCCAGAACATCGTGCTGTTCAGCGGCGAGCAGCTGCTGGAGATGATCGACCGCGCGCCGGTGCTGGTCTGCAACGACTACGAGGCCGAGCTGATCTGCGACAAGACCGGCCTGACGCTGGCGCAGCTGGCCGCGCGGGTCGACACGCTGATCGTCACCCGCGGCGCCGAGGGCTCGGTGGTCTGGCAGAAGGGCACCGAGCACGCCATCGCGCCGGTGCCGGCCGCCGCCGTCAAGGATCCGACCGGCTGCGGCGACGCCTACCGCGCCGGCCTGCTGCTGGCGATGGCCACCGGGCGCTCGCTGCTCGACGGCGCGCGCCTGGGCAGCGTGCTGGGCTCGATCAAGATTGCGGTGCAGGGCTGTCAGAATCACCGTCCGACGCGCGAGGAGATCCGCGCGCAGTTCGAGCAGCATTACGGCGCCTGGCCGTTCTGAGGTCGGCCGCTGCCGCGCGGGGACCGCGGCAGCCCGGCGCCCTGATCCCGCGATCCAGGAGACGCCGATGAGTGAGCCTTTCGCCGCGACCGCCGCCGATGTGCTGGTGGTCGGCAGCCTGAACATGGACCTGCGCATCCGCACGCCGCGCCTGCCGGCACCCGGCGAGACGCTGACCGGCAGCGGCTTCGACACCGACGGCGGCGGCAAGGGCGCCAACCAGGCGGTGGCCGCCGCGCGCCAGGGCGCCCGGGTGGCGATGCTCGGCGCGGTCGGGCAGGACGCCCACGGCGCGGCGCTGCTCGCGGCGCTGCAGGCCGACGGCATCGACGCCCATGCGGTCGAGCGCATCGCGGGCACGCCCAGCGGCACCGCCGCCATCCTGCTCATGCCCGACGGCGAGAACAGCATCGTCGTCATTCCCGGCGCCAACCATGCGCTGACGCCCGAGCGCGTGCGCGCGCAGGCCACGCGACTGCGCCAGGCCCGCGTGGTGGTCGCGCAGCTCGAATGCCCGCTCGACGCGGTGGCCGAGGCGCTGGCGATCGCACGCGAGGCCGGAGCGGTCACGGTGCTCAACGCCGCGCCGGTGCAGCCGCTGGACGACGCGCTGCTCGGCCAGCTCGACTGGCTGGTGGTCAACGAGATCGAGGCCGCGGCGCTGGCCGGCATGTCCGTGCCCGGCCCGGCCGAGGCACGCGCGGTGGCCGAGCAGCTGCGCCAGCGCGGCCCGCGCCAGGTGCTGGTGACGCTCGGCGCCGAGGGCCTGGTGCTGGCCGGCCCCGAGGGCACGCTGGCACTGCCGGCGCCACGGGTGCAGGCGGTCGACACCACCGG
>JAUPTP010000397.1 GCA_030918015.1 Pseudomonadota bacterium | reverse complement strand
CGGGTTCTCGATGTCGACCGCCCAGGCCAGCGTGCCGTCGACGCCGGTGCGCGGCTCCTCGCGGCTGAACATCGCGTCGAGCACCGGCGTCGGGCCGCCCTCCTGCAGCGCACCGAGATGCTCGCAGCGCCAGCGGATCACCGCGGCGGTGGCAGCGACCACGCCGGGAAAGCGCCGGCGCTCGCCGGTCGGCGGGAAGGGCATGTCGAAGGCGCGCTCCTCGGCGACCGTGGCCAGCGCGTCGAGCTTGAGCCGGAGCCAGCTCGGGTCGTTGGCACGCATGTCCATCGACAGCGTCTTGGCCAGCGCCGCCAGGCCGCGCGGCTGCTCGGCGCCGTTGAACCAGACCTCGAAGGGCAGCGTCTGGCCGAACAGGCCCGCCCCCGGCCCGGCCTCGGCCGGCAGCTCGCCGATGAAGAGCGCGAAGTCGCCGTGCGGATGCTGGATCAGGTAGCTCCAGGCCGGATTGCCCGCGGCCAGCTCCGGCCGGCCCGGCCAGCGCAGGCTGGCGAGCACCGGCTGCGGCAGCCGGTCCAGACGCAGGCGGCGGTTGGTGCCGTCGTCGGCGCCGGCGATCACGGTCAGCGGCTGGGGCTGCGGCGCAGTGGGCACGGCCGGCGCCGGGGGCGGCGCGACCGGCTCCTCGGCCACCGGTGCCGGCGGCTCGACGCTCAGCACCGCGCCCAGCACGCTGTTGGGCCGGTAGGTCGCCAGCCCCTTCAGCCCGGACTTCCAGGCGAGGAAATACAGGTCCTGGAAGTCCTCGTACGGGTAGTCGGCCGGCACGTTGACCGTCTTGCTGATCGAGGTGTCGATGAAGGGCGCCACCGCCGCGACCATCGCCTCGTGCGCCTCGGCGCTCATCTCGAGCGCGGTGACGAAGGCCTCGGTCAGCGGCGCGTTGTGGCCCTTCAAATGGCGGTAGAGCCGCCAGGCGTGGTCCTCGACCGCGAACTCGCGGAAGCTGCCGTCGGCCTCGCGCTTGCGCCGGGTGTAGGTCCAGCTGAACGGCGGCTCGATGCCGTTGCTGGCGTTGTCGGCGAAGGCCAGGCTGATCGTGCCGGTCGGCGCGATGGAGAGCAGATGCGAGTTGCGCAGACCGTGGGCGCGGATGCGCTCCTTCAGGTCGGCCGGCAGCCTTGACGCGAAGCTGCCGCGGCTCAGGTACAGGTCGGCGTTGAACAGCGGGAAGGCCCCGCGCTCGCGGGCCAGCTCGACCGAGGCGCCATAGGCCGCGTCGCGCATCACCTCCGACAGGCGCCGCGCCATCGCGCGCGCCGCCGGCGTGTCGTAGCGCAGGCCCAGCATGATCAGCGCGTCGCCCAGCCCGGTGAAGCCCAGGCCGATGCGGCGCTTGTTCGAGGCCTCCTGCTGCTGCTGCGGCAGCGGCCAGACCGTCTCGTCGAGCACGTTGTCGAGCATGCGCACCGCCACCGCGCAGACCTCGGAGAACGCGGTCTCGTCGAAGGAGGCGGTCGAGGCGAACGGATCGCGCACGAAGCGCGTCAGGTCCACCGAGCCCAGGCAGCAGCAGCCGTAGGACGGCAGCGGCTGCTCGGCGCACTGTCCGGTCACCAGCCCGTTGAAGATGACGGTGTTGCGGTCGACCTGCGTGGTGTCGTAGACCGGGGCGCTGCCCGCCGGCTCGATCGCGCTGATGCGGGCGGTGAAGCGCTGCGACTTGCGCAGCACCTTGTCGGCAGCCCAGGCCTGGTACTTGTCGTTCTTCAGCGGCAGCAGGAAGCCGATCTCGCGCATGAAGACATCGCGCGACTCGCCATCGATGATCAGCTCGTGCGAGGCCTGGCAGGCATAGGCTCGATGGCCTCCGCGACCATCCGGCAGCAGGCGATCTCCCGCCGGGCGCCGGGCGTGAATGCGCGACAGCACGCCGAAGTTGGCCAGCAGCTGCTGGACCTCGCGCAGCAGGGGCCGGTGGACCGAGCTCAGCCGCACCGAGCAGGTGTCGGCGCCCGACTGGGTGTTGACCGTGCCGTCGGTCTGGAACAGGCCGCGCAGATAGCCGCGCACGCAGTCCTCGCTGCCCTGCCAGACGACCTCGGGCACCTGCAGCTTGGTCTCGCGGGTGAAGCCCAGCGTGCGCAGCCAGCGCGCCAGCAGCGTCGAGCGGATCGACACGCTCTGGCGCTGCGGCACCGCGACCGGCGCGACCTGACAGAGCCGCCCCCCCTCCTGCATCGCGCCGAGCACCCGGTTGACGAAGGCGGCCACCGTGTCCGCCAGCGCCCGCTCCTCGTTCCAGAGCGTGATGACCGCCGCCTCCTGGCCATGGCCACGGTTCGTGAAATGCCCGTCACCCGCCATCAGGCCGAGCAGGCAGCCCAGTTCCTCCGAGCCCTGCCGGCCGAACTGGCCCTTGCCGGACTGGACCAGCAGTTCGTCGCCCACCTGCAGCTCGGAGAGCTTCAGGCGCCCGCGGGTGGTGTGGAAGTCATGCCAGGCGGTGGCGGTGATCTCGTAGCCCTCGCGGGTGACGACCCGGAACACTTGCGCCTGCGGTGCCGTCATGAAGGCCGGAACGGCAGGGCGCACCTCGGTGCCACGCATCTGCTCGTCGAACACCCGGCGGTCGACCGTCACCTGCAGGTCGACGCCGCTCTGATGCAGCTGGCGGATCGGGATCAGTCCGTACTGGGTGGCCAGCCGGGTCTCGCCGACGACACACGGATTGGTCGCGGTGATCGACTCGCAATAGCCGAGGTTGTTGTCCTCGTTGATGCGATCGATGAACAGGATGCCCGGCTCGGCATGGTCGTAGGTCGAGCGCATGATCTGGTCCCACAGCTCGCGCGCGCGAATCCGGCGATAGACCCACTGGCCATCGTCACGCCGCCAGGCGCCGGCGGCCCGGATCTTGCGGCCCGGCTCGGCCTTGTGGATCAGCTCGATGTCGTCGTCGGCCTCGACCGCGCGCATGAACTCGTTCGTGACGCCGACCGAGATGTTGAAGTTGCGCAGGTCGCCCTGGTCCTTGGCGTGGATGAACTCCTCGATGTCGGGGTGATCGCAGCGCAGCACGCCCATCTGCGCGCCGCGCCGGCTGCCGGCCGACTCGACCGTCTCGCAACTGCGGTCGAACACCCGCATGTAGCTCACCGGCCCGGAGGCATGGCTGTCGGTCGAGCCGACCCAGGCGCCCTTGGGCCGGATGCGCGAGAAGTCATAGCCGACGCCGCCGCCGCGGCGCATGGTCTCGGCCGCCTCGGTCAGCGCGGTGTAGATGCCGGGAAAACCCTCTTCCGGCTCGGCGATCGAGTCGCCCACCGGCTGCACGAAGCAGTTGATCAGCGTCGCGCCCAGCGGCGTGCCCGCCGCCGAGGCGATGCGCCCGGCCGGCACGAAGCCGCGCTCCTGCGCCTCGACGAAGCGGGCCTCCCAGTGCGCGCGCGACTCGGGCGACTCGCCGGCGGCCAGCGCC
>JAUPTP010000396.1 GCA_030918015.1 Pseudomonadota bacterium | reverse complement strand
GGCCGACTACGAGGCCGATCCGGACGAGCTCTCGCGCCCGAAGCGCACATCCTGAAGCCGATCACGCTGCCACAGCGCCGGAAAGAGCCGGGTCCACAGCCCGGCCACCAGCAGCACGCCCACGCCGCCCAGCAGCACCGAGCCCACCGGACCGAGCAGCGCGGCGGTGGCGCCCGACTCGAACTCGCCGAGCTGGTTGCTCGCGCCGATGAAGACCGAGTTGACCGCGCTGACCCGGCCGCGCATCTCGTCGGGCGTGCCCAGCTGCACCAGCGTCTGGCGGATCACCACGCTGACCATGTCGGCGGCGCCCGACAGGGTCAGCGCGACCAGCGACAGCCAGAACGAGGTGGACAGCGCGAACACCAGCATCGCCACGCCGAACACCGCCACCGCGCCGATCAGCGTGCGCCCGACCCGGCGCTCGAGGGGATGCTGCGCCAGCCAGACCGACAGCAGCAGCGCGCCCACCGCAGGCGATGCCCGCAGCAGGCCCAGGCCCCACGGGCCGGTGTGCAGGATGTCCTTGGCGAACATCGGCAGCAGCGCGGTCGCACCGCCCAGCAGCACCGCGAACAGGTCGAGCGAGATCGCGCCCAGCATCACCGGCTGGCCGCGCAGGAAGCCGATGCCCGCCAGCACGCTGCGCCAGCTTGCCGGCTCCTTCGGCGCGGGCGGGCGGTCGTAGCGCACCGCGGCGGCCAGCACGCAGCCGACCAGCAGCAGCGCCGCGCCGCAGGCGTGCACGGTGGCGGCCCCCTGCACATAGAGCAGCCCGCCCAGGGCCGGCCCGCCGATGATCGCCACCTGCATGCCGCTCGAGCCGAAGGCCACCGCCTGCGCCAGCAGCGGCGCGGGCACCAGCAGCGCCGGCAGCGCCTGCGAGGCCGGCATCTGGAAGGCCTTGCCGATGCCCAGCAGCGCGGAGACCGCCAGGATCAGCTCGCGGTCCATCCAGCCGCCGTGCGTGCCGGCGGCCAGCAGCATCGCCGCCAGCGCCTGCAGCGCGGTGGCGACCATCATCACGCGGCCGCGGTGATGGCGGTCGGCGACATGGCCGGCCGGCAGCGTCAGCAGCAGTGCGGGCAGGAACTGCACCAGCCCGACCAGGCCCAGGTCCCAGGCGCTGCCGGTCAGGTCGTACATCTGCCAGCCCAGGGCGACCATCAGCATCTGCGAGGCCATCTGGGTCAGCACCCGGGTCAGCCAGTAGCAGGCGTAGGCGGGGCGCGCCAGCAGCGCGCGCACGCCCGCCGCGGGCGGCGAGCCGGCATCGTTCGAGCGGCTCATGAGCGGAACAGCCGCGAATACTGCGACTCGTGTCGGGCCGACAGGATGGCCAGCATCGGCGCGTGCGCCTGGCGCTCGGCCTCCGGCAGCGCGATCGCCTGATCGACCGCCTGCGGCAGCGTCGCGATCAGCGCGGCGAGCATGCGCTGGCCGGCGCTCTGGCCGAGCGGCACCGCCTTGATCGCCGCCTGCACCATGTTCTCGGCCCAGCCGAAGGCATGCGAGAGCAGCGCCTCGCGCAGCGGCGCGCCGGTGCGGTGCACCGCCAGCGAGAAGGCGACCGGCCAGGTCGGCGCCGGTCGCAGCGCCGCCAGCTGCGCGATGCGGCGGTCGGGCTCGCGGCCATCGGCCACGGCGGCCGCGTCCACCGTGCGCAGCCACTCGACCAGCGAGCGGCCCATCTGCTCGGTCTGCTGACGCAGCTCCATCGTCTCGCGGGTCTGGCGCACCCAGTCGTTGAGCGCCTGGATGCGCGCGACATCCTCGCGCGACCAGGCCCGGTGCGCGCTGGCGATCACGGCCAGATCCGCGCGTGCCAGCGTCAGGTGCAGCTGGTCGACGATCCAGGCGCTGGCCGAGGCCTCGTCACGGACGCGGCCGGTGTCGACCGCCGTCTCCAGCCCTTCGGAATAGCTGAAGCCGCCCACCGGCAGCGCCGGCGAGGCCAGCCACATCAGCTGCAGCAGCGCGGTCGCCGTCAGCGGCGCCGGCCGGGAAAGAACCTTCGGCATCGGGCTCAGTGGTCGTGGCCGCAGCCGGGGCCGTGCACATGGGGTGCGGCCTCGGCGCGCACCGCGATGCCGATCTGGCGGCCGCGGGCCGGTGCGCTCGGCGCGGGTGCGTGCGAATGGCCGTGATCGTGCGAATGGTCGTGTGCATGAGCATGCGCATGTTCATGCGCGTGGCCGTGGCCGCCGGCCGCGTAGGCGCCGCCCTCGGGCTCGAAGGCCGCCTGCGTCTCGGTGACGATCAGGTGCATCTGGCGCAGCATGTCGGCCAGCACATGATCGGGCTCGAACTTGAGGTGATCGGGCTGCAGCTCGAGCTGCACATGGCGGTTGCCGAGGTGGTAGGCCGCGCGCAGCAGGTCGAAGGGCGTGCCGTGCGCGCTGCAGGTGCGCACCTCCAGCACCGGCTGCGCCGCGGCGATGACCTTGATCATCGAGCCGTCCTCGGCCACCAGCACGTCCCCGCCGCGCACCAGCGTGCCGCGCGGCAGGAAGACGCCGAGGTGGCGGCCGCCGCTGTCGGTGGCATCGAAGCGGCTCTTCTGGCGCACGTCCCAGTCGAGCTCGACGGTCGTCGCACGGTTCAGCAGCACGCGGGCCAGGCCGCGGCCCTGGGGCAGGAGTTTGTTGACGGTCAGCATGATCGGCGCATTGTGAGGCAAGTCGCATGCCTGCACGGTGCGCCGGGCGGCGGCGTCCGCGGGCCGCCTCAGCCCCGCAGGCGCAGCATCAGCCGCTGGTGCCAGGGGCGTGCCCGCCAGGCCGCCAGCGCCCGGTCGGCGAAGTCCCGGCCGGCATCGGTGAGCCGGTAGTAGCGCAGCCCCTCGAAGCCGACCGGATTGGCGAACTCGGCGATCAGCCCGTAGGCCTCCAGCGTCCGGAAGGACCACTGCAGGCCCATGCCGTCGAGCACGCAGGTGCGCTTGTCCGGGTCCATGACGACGATGATGTGGCCTCCGCGCAGCAGGGCCAGCGTGTCGATGAACTCGCCGAGGTGGACCACGGCGGTTGACGAGGAGGGAGTGGGTGCGGCAGCCATCCTCCGAAGATATCGAAACTGACGTGAAGCTGACGCTGGAATTGCGGCAACTTTCCCGCCGGACGCGGGGTTTGTGGCGGGCTTGCCCGCCGGGGCCCCGGTCCGTTCTTCAGCTCTTCCAGTGTGTTCAGAACAGGAAGTAGCGCTGCGCCATCGGCAGGCTGGTGGCGGGCTCGCAGGTCAGCAGCAGGCCGTCGGCGCGCACCGAGTAGGTCTGCGCGTCGATCTCCATCACCGGCGTGTAGCTGTTGTGGATCATGTCGGCCTTGCTGACGGTGCGGCAGCCGCGCACGGTCGCGGTCTGCTTGCGCAGGCCCAGCCGCTCGGGCACGCCGCCGGCCTGCGCGGCCTGCGACAGGAAGGTGAGCGAGGTGCGCGCGAGAG
>JAUPTP010000395.1 GCA_030918015.1 Pseudomonadota bacterium | reverse complement strand
GTGCTGTTCCTTGCCGCGGGTGTCGGTGAAACGGAAGTCGACGAACTTGACTTCGTTTTCCTTCACCATCTTCATCACGTCGGCGACGGTCTTGGCCATCAGGGGCTCCTAGCGAGATGGGGATTCTGTGAATGAGTCGGGTGTTGCAAGCTTCCCGGCCATGCCGAGAAGCGCACGGCAATGTAGCAGAAAGCATGCCGGAAACAGCAGCCCCTTGACCGTCTAGTCCGACCGGACGCCGGGGTGGGCCGGAGGGGAGGTCTGCCCCGGTGCGGCCGGCTCGCGGACGCACCGGGGGCGTGCGGCATGGCGGGCCATGCACGCACCATGATCGTGCAATTCAACGCACCATTTCGGGGCCCAACGGGGCACCAAAAGTCACCAGGCCCTCTCTCAGGGCGGCATAGGCGGCCGAGAGGATGTCGCCGCGGCCCTTCACGCCCAGCTCGATGTGCCGGCCGTGCACCGGATGGTCGACGCTGGGCAGGCTGAAGACCTTGATGCCGTCAAAACGCGCCTCGATGTCGATCATCAGCGGCGTCAGGCTCGCCTCCATCGCGCCGTACACGATGATGGAGCGCTCCTGCTGCGCGCCCGCCCCGTGCAGGTGCGCATAGCGGGTGTCGAGCAGCGCCTCGATCATCGGGTGCGCCATCACGGGGAAGCCGGGCACGAAATGCACGTCGCCCACCGAGAAGCCCGGAATCTGGTTGTACGGGTTCGGGATGAGGGTCGCGCCCTCGGGGAAGACGCCCATGTTGAGCCGGTGCAGGGTGTCGGGGTGATCGGGGTCGGCGGTCCAGCCCTTCTCGGCGGCGAGCTGGCGCACCCGCACCATGATCAGCTCGCGCGCCTCGGGGTGCAGCGCCAGCGGCCGGCCCAGCGCGGCCGCGGCGCACTGGCGGGTGTGGTCGTCGGGCGTGGCGCCGATGCCGCCGCACGAGAACACCACGTCGCCGCTGGCAAAGGCCGTGCGCAGGATCTCGGTGATGCGGCGCGGGTCATCGCCGACATAGTGGCTCCAGGCCAGCGAGAGGCCGCGGGCCGAGAGCAGTTCGATGACACGGGCGAGGTGCTTGTCCTGGCGCTTGCCGGACAGGATCTCGTCGCCGACGATGATGAGGCCGAAGTTCATGACAGCTGGGACGGGGGTGGAGAGGAGGAGGCCGGCACGGCCACGACCGGCACGGCGGCCGGGGACGGGGTGACGATGACGGCGTCGACCGTCTCGCCGTCGACGCGCGGCGCGCGCGACACGGGCACCACCTGGCGCCGCTCGTCGAGCGCGGCCAGCATGTAGTGCGCGAACCAGAGCGCCGCGAAGACCTCGACCAGCGTGTAGAGCCAGACGTAGACCGGCAGCAGCAGCGGCGCCAGCGGCAGCGTGAACACGCTCACCGCCCAGATCAGCGAGGGCGCCGCGCCCAGGTAGCCGCAGGTCACGCCGATGGCCAGCAGGGGCGCGCGCAGCGTGCGCATCAGGTGCTGGCGCTCCTCGTCGTCGGCGTGTTCGGACAGCACGTCGTGCGCCATCACGCGGCAGGTCAGCCAGCCCAGGATGAGCGGCGGCAGCAGCAGCGCCAGCGGCGGGATCAGCCACAGCGGCAGGGTCAGCACCAGCGCGGCCAGGGCAGCCAGCACCGAGCCCAGCGACCAGCCCAGCGAGCGCCACCAGGGCAGCGTGCCGCGCCGCTCCAGCATCTGGAATCGCCGCCGCCCCACCAGCCCGATGATCGTCGGCCCCATCAGCGCCGACACCAGCAGCAGCGCGCCGATGATCAGCAGCGGCACCACCGACAGCACCAGCAGCAGCGGCCCGATCACGCGGTGGAAGCCGCCCCCCGTCCAGCCATCCATCCAGGCGGTCACCCGGCCCAGCAGCGGGGCCTCGACCACCAGGGTGGTCAGCGCCGCCACGGCCGGCTCCCAGAAGAACCAGGCCAGACCGGCCGAGAGCAGCCCCAGCACCACCACCGGCAGCAGCGACAGGATCAGCACGCGCGGCAGCAGGCAATAGCCGATCGCGCGCCAGAAGGCATCAAGGACTTTCGACATGCCCGCCAGCATAGCGAAGCGGGGATGCCAGTGCGCGCCGGGTGTCTCGGCGCCGCGCCTCAGGCGCGCCCGATCAGCCGCAGCAGTCCCAGGCGCTGCTGCGCCCAGAAGCCTCGGCCGTAGTCGCGCCCGCCCTCCTCGGGCAGCTGGTCGCGGATGCCGGTGGGGCCGACCGGGCTGCGGAAGTCGGCGGTGCCGAACAGCGCATCCCACACCGGGAACAGCACCGCGAAGTTGCAGCCGCCCAGCGTGCCCTTGCCCGCAGGCGCCTCGTGGCCCAGGCCGATGGCGTGGTGCAGGCGGTGGAAGCGCGGGCTCACCAGCAGCCGCTCGCCGATCAGGCCGAAGCCGAGGCGCAGGTTGGCGTGCGAGAAGTTCTCGACCAGCAGCGTGAAGGCGGTCGCGGCGACGAACTGTCCCGGCGGCACGCCGATCAGCTGCCCGACCAGGACAATGACGATGTCGGTCAGCACCGAGTCGAGCAGGTGGTTGCGCCGGTCGGTCCACATCGTCATGTCGCGCTGGCTGTGGTGCAGCGCATGCAGCGCCCACCACCATTCGGACTCGTGCTGCGCGCGGTGCAGCAGGTAGTTGACGAAGTCGAACACCAGCAGGTAGAGCACGAAGGCGGCCAGCGCGGTGTCGGTCACGCCCGGCCACCACGGCGCGACGAGCTGGTCGAGCTGGATGCCGGCGAAGCCCTGCACCGCCAGCGCGCCCCACAGCGCGTTCCACAGCGGATCGAACGCGAAGAACATGCCGACCCGGAACAGCCCGAGCTGGTGGATGAGCGTGTAGATCATGTCGACGTGCACCGCACGGCGGTCGGCGATGGCCTGCACCGGACGCCAGCGCTCCAGCGGCCCGATCACCGCCACCAGCACCGCGATCTGCAGCAGCCCCACCAGCAGCCAGCCGGTGGCGTTGTAGCCATCCTCCAGGATGGAGCCGCCGCCCAGCGCGAACAGCAGCGGCTGCACCACCGTCTCGAACAGCCATTGCTGGACCTGGCCGAAGCGCTGGACAAGGAAATCGATCATCGCGGCAGAGAGATGAAGTTCAGGGAACGGGCGCCGGCGCGGGCCGGCGCGCGGCCTCGCCCAGCGTCGGGTGCTCGGCCAGCGTCGCGAAGCAGTGCCCGCGCGCCTTCAGCCCGGCGATCAGCGGCTCGAGCACCGCCGGCGCCCAGGCGTCCTGGCGCGACCAGATGCCCAGGTGCGCCAGCAGGATGTCGCCCGGGCGGATGTCGCGCAGCGCCTTCTTCAGCAGCAGCTCGTTGGGGAAGCGCTCGCTCGAGAGCTCGTCGCCGAGAAAGCCCGCCGGGCTCCAGCCGACATGCGTCCAGCCGCAGCGCGAGGCGGCCGCCAGCAGCGCAGGCGACGTCTT
>JAUPTP010000394.1 GCA_030918015.1 Pseudomonadota bacterium | reverse complement strand
CGGCGGGCTGAGGGGGCGGCGTGTCCGGCGCTCAGCCCGGACGGCGCTCGCCCATCGCGCAGGCGATCTCGCCGATGCGCTGCAGCGCCGCGCGTTGCGTCTCGTCCCAGCGCCCGCCCACGCCCAGGCGGATGCAGTGGCGGTAGCGGCCGGTGGCGCTGAACATCGTGCCCGGCGCGATGCAGATGCGCTCGGCCAGGCAGGCCTCGAACAGCGCGGTCGAGTCCAGGCCGCCGGGCAGCTCGATCCACAGGATGAAGCCGCCGGCCGGATCGGTCACGCGGGTGCCGCGCGGGAAGCTCTCGGCGATCAGGCCGCGCGCCTCGTCGACCCGCGCGGCGATGGTGGTGCGCAGCTGGCGGTAGGCCGAGCCATGGCCGGGCTGGGTCAGCAGGTCGGCCATCGCCAGCTCGAGCAGCTCGGTGTGGCCGCCCGAATGCACCGCCTTGAGCCGGCGCACCTGCGCGCTCCAGCGCCCGGCCTCGACCCAGCCCAGGCGGATGCCCGGCGCCACCGTCTTCGAGAAGGAGCCGCAGATCATCACGTGGCCGCCGGTGTCGAAGGCCTTGACCGCGCGGCGGCGGTCGTCCTGCTCGGCCAGGTCGTTGTAGAGCACGTCCTCGATCAGCGGAATGCCGCGCTCGGCCACCATCTGCGCCAGCCGGCGGCGCTCGGCCAGCGGCATCGAGGCGCCCAGCGGGTTGGAGAGCGTCGGCACCGCCAGCACCGCCTTGACCGGCTGGGTGTCGAAGGCCAGCTGCAGCGCGTCCAGCGACAGCCCGGTGCGCGGATGCGTCGGGATCTCCAGCGCGCGCAGGTGCATGCTCTCGAGGATCTCCAGGAAGCCGAAGTAGGTGGGCGACTCCAGCGCCACCACGTCGCCGGGCCGGGTGACCGCGCGCAGGCACAGGCTGATCGCCTCCAGGCAGCCGTTGGTGACCAGGATGTCGCGGGCGTCGAGCTGGCAGCCCAGGCCGAGCGCGTGGCGGGCGATGGCGCGGCGCAGCAGCTCGTGGCCCGGGCCGATCGGGTAGCGGCACAGCGAGGCGCGGTGGCGCTGCGCGGCGCGGCTGACCGCGCGGCGCACCCGGTCCTGCGCGAACAGCTCGCCGCTCGGGCAGGCGGCGCCGAAGGAGATGTAGCGCGGATCGGTGGCCAGGCGCATCACCTGCTCGCCCAGCGAGCTGACATCGACCGGGCGCGAATCGGGCGGCGGCAGCGAGGGCTCGGGCTCGGGCAGGCGCGGCGCGCGCGCGGCCACGAAGTAGCCCGAGCGCGGGCGGGCCTCGATCAGCCGGGCGTCCTCCAGCGTGCGGTAGGCCTGGACGACGGTCGACAGCGACACGCCCTGCTGGCGCGCCAGCGCACGCACCGACGGAATGCGCTCGCCGCGCGCCAGCGTGCCGGCGCGGATCGGCTGCGCGATGGCCTCGGCGATGCGCAGGTACAGCGTGTCGTGGGCGGGCAGGAGCGGGGAGGGGCGCGACATGATGAGCCTCATTCTGTCGGGCCTGTCATGGCAGGGACCGGTACAGATCGGCCGCATTCCGACCGGAACAGAATGCCGTTCGCGCGGGCGTGTCGCGTCTGTGCTGGTCCGCGGGTGTCGCTGTGCGGCCCGGCCGCGCCCGCCTAAGGTGGGGGCCATGGACAGCGACCTCTTCTCCTTCTCGTTCCGCCGGGTTCTGCCCCGCGGCCATGCCACCTGGCTGCGGCGCCCGCATGAGGGCGTGATGCAGGTGAGCGTCCAGGCCGGTCGGCTGTGGCTGACGCAATCGGGCGATCCGGACGATCACTTCATCGCCGCCGGCGAGGACTGGGTGCTGTGCGGACCGGGCGAGGTGGTCGTCGAGTCCGATGGCGAGGAGATGGCGGTCTTCTCGCTGCGTTTCGGGGCCGAGCCTCAGGCGCCGAGCGCGTCGACCTGCGTGGAGAGGGCGGCGGCGTCGGCGACCCGATCGGTGTGCGTCGGGGTCGGCGGCTGAGCGCTGACGACACGGTTGCCGCCCGCCCGCTTGCCTTCGACCAGGGCCCGTTCGGCGCGCAGGATCGCAGCGCTCAGGCTCTCTCCTGGCGCGATCTCGGCCAGGCCGAGCGTCACCGACACGGGCAGCTGGCCATAGGCGAGCGGCACGCTCAGCTGCGAGATGCGGTTGCGCAGCGCCTCGATGCGCTCGAAGGCCTCGGGCAGCTCCAGTCCGTTCATCATCACGATGAACTCCTCGTCGCCCCAGCGGCCCACCAGATCGGTGGTGCGCAGGTTGTCGCGCAGCACCCGCGCGATCGCGGCCAGCGAGCGGTCGGCCGCCTCGTGGCCGCAGCGCTCGTTGATGACGCGAAAGCCGTCCAGATCGGCCACCGCGACCGTCAGCAGACTCTCGGGCCGGGGCTCGTCCGTGTCGTTGTCGGGCGGGGCGGGGCGGACGTCCAGACGCTGCTGGGCCAGCAGCGTCCAGTGCCGGCGGTTGTCGAGCCGGGTCAGGCCGTCGCGCTGCAGCAGCTCGCTGAGCTGCTGCGTCGTCTCGTCGGTGAGACGGCGGCTCACCTTGGCCAGCAGCATCAGCATGGCCAGCGCCATCAGCAGGTTGGCCTGCATGAGCGTCTCCAGCACCACCGGTGGCAGCTCGTGCAGCGGCGTGGCGAGCTGGCTGCCCAGGCGCATCGTCACGCAGCAGGCGATGACGCACACCGCCGCGCGCCAGCGGATGTCCTCGGTCAGCCGGGTGTGCAGGATGATGGCCGGCAGCAGACCGACCAGCGGCCACCACAGGCCGCTGTCCCAGCCCAGAGTCCACACGCCGAAGATGGCATGCGCAGCCAGGTCTCCGAGCAGCACCCAGAACGAAGCCTGGGTGCGGCCGATGCGCTGCAGCACCGTGGCCACCGCCAGCAGGCCGATGCTGCCGACGCTGACCGCGGCCAGCGTGCGTGTGCCGAAGCTCAGGAACAGCGGGATGTAGAGCATGTGCAGTGCGGCACCCGCCCAGCTGAACTGGCGCAGCAGTTGCCAGAAGGCGGTGTCGACCACCGCCTCCTGCGGGGTGAGGAGGCGGCCTGAGGCCGTGAGGATCGGGGTCGTGCTCATCTCGAGGCGCCGTGTCGGAGCGGAATCTCCCTGGCTTATCGACCGGGACTGGAAAATCTTGAAAGACGGCGGCTCCCTAGAATCCACGGCATCTTCAACCCGTCCTGACGAGCCTCCGATGAATGCCACCGACATCGACAGCCCGCGCCTGCGCAGCGAGCGCGAGCGCCTTTTCAGCCCCGGCGAGGACGGACGGGTGCGTGCGCTGGTGCTGGCGCTGGCGCGGCCTGCCGACTGGGAGGTGCTGGGCCGGGTCTGGACGGGCGTGCAGCAGGAGCTGGGCTGGCCGGCGCCGGGCATCGCCGTCTCGGGCACCGACGCCTGCCAGCTCTGGTTCTCGCTGGCCGATCCGCTGC
>JAUPTP010000393.1 GCA_030918015.1 Pseudomonadota bacterium | reverse complement strand
GCCAGCCGGCGAACATCGGCCGCAGCAGCGTGCGGGCCTCGGACAGCCCGATGTCGCCGCTCAGCACGACGGCGACCCGGTCCGGCCGGAACCAGCGTCGGTGCATCGTCAGCAGGTCCTCGCGCCGTACCGTGGCCAGGCTCTCGATGGTCGGCACCGCTCCGTGCAGGCTGCGGCCCCAGACGGTGCGCCGCGCCACCAGGCCGGCCAGCAGCGCCGGGTCCTGCAGGCGCAGGCCCAGCCCGTCGAGCGCCTGCGCGCGCACCTGCGCCAGATCGGCCGCCGGCAGCAGGGGCCGGCGCAGCAGGTCGACCAGCAGCGCCACGGCCTGGGGCAGGCGTGGCGTCATGACGGTCATCTCGAGCCAGATCTGGCTGTCGTGCACGCCGGTGCTGATCGAGCCGCCCAGCGCCTCGGCCTGGCGCGCCAGGGTGGGCCCGTCCACCGGCCGACCCTGGCGCATCGCCCCGCGCAGCAGCATCTGCGACAGCAGCATCGCGCAGCCGCTGCGCCCGGGCGGATCGGCCGCGCTGCCGCAGCGCACCCGCAGCGCGACGCTCACCAGCGGCAGGTCGCCGCGCTGCGCCACGATCAGGGTCGGTCCGGGCTCGCCGAGCGGCTCCTGGAGCACCTCCGGCACGAAGACGGGCGCGGGCTCGCCCGGGGTCGGCATCATCGCCAGCGCCTCGTCGCCCAGACCCGGCACCCCGCCCGGCCCGATGACTCCGCCCGAGCGCCCGGCGCGCACGGTGGTCGAGCAGCCGGCCAGCGCCGCCCACCCCAGCGGCATGGCCAGGCCCTGGCGACACAGGCGCGCCAGCCAGGCCCGGCGCGGCATCATGGCGTCCAGGCCGGGCCTCATCGGCGCCCCCGCTGGACGTAATGCAGCGTCACCCGCGGCTGTGCGAGCAGCTGCTCGCGCAGCACCCGGCGCACATCATCGACCTGGACCGCCGCCAGCCGCCGCAGCTGGCGGTCGGCCAGCGTGCCGTCGCCCGAGAGCATCTCCGCCCAGCCGGCGGCCAGCGCGCGACCCTCGGCGGTCTGGCGCGCCGACAGCGCCTCGGTCAGCAGCCGGGTGACGGCCTTGTCGATCTCGGCCGCCGGCAGCGGGCCGTGGGCCAGGCGCTGGATCTCGCGCAAGAGCCCCTCCTCGAGCCGCATCAGGCGGGGATCGAGCCGCGGATCGCTGCCCTGCACCGAGGGCCCCGCCGCGATGGACCAGGCGCTGAGCAGGCCGGCATCGGCCAGCAGGTCGGCGCTGAAGCCCGCCCCTTGCGCCAGGCGATCGCGCTCGACCAGCGTGGCCACGAAGCGCGAGGAGTCGCCATCGCCCAGCAGCGCGGCGATCAGCCGCCAGACCGGCGCATCCGGATGCCGCGCCGGCGGCCCCAGCCACATCAGCGCCACCGCGGGCGCCGGCACCTGCGCGGCGGTCAGCACCAGGCGCTGGTCGACCAGGCGGGCCGGCTCGATCGCCTGCACCCGGGGCACCGGCTCGGCTGGCGCGCGCACCGGTCCGAAATGGCGCTCCACCCACGCCGGCAAGGCCTGCGCATCGAAGTCGCCCGCCACGATCAGCGTGGCGTTGTCCGGGCGGTAGTAGCGGCGGTGGAAGGCGCGCACATCCTCGAGCGAGGCCGCGTCCAGGTCGTCGATGCGCCCGATGACCGGCCGCCGGTAGGGGTGGACCTGCCAGAAGGCGGGCGCCATGCCGTGGAACAGCGGCCCGTACGGATCGTCGAGCACCCGCTGACCGAACTCGGCCTGCACCACGGCGCGCTCGCTGCGCAGGCTGTCCTCGTCGACCTGCAGACCGCCCATGCGCTCGGCCTCGGCCCACAGCATCCGCTCCAGGTGGGCCGAGGGCACCAGGTTCAGGTAGGCGGTGGTGTCCTCGGCGGTGAAGGCGTTGTTCTGCCCGCCGACGTCCTCGGTCAGCCGGTCGAAGGCCTCGTCGGGCAGGTGACGGGTGCGCTTGAACATCATGTGCTCGAAGAGATGCGCAAAGCCCGAACGCCCGGGCGGATCGTCCTTGCCACCGACCCGGTACCAGATCTGCACGGCCACCATGCCGGCGCCGGCGCGCCCCGGGCGATGCTCGTCGGGCAGGGCCAGCACCTGCAGGCCGTTGGCCAGCGTCCAGCGGCGCACCGGCTGGCGCGGCAGATCCGGCACCGCCCCCATCGTCCCCGAGCCGCCCCCCTCGACCGCCGAGGCGACCACCCGCCACGGCAGCGCCAGCAGCGCCGCCTGCGCCGCCAGCACGCCGGCCAGGCGCCGACGCCGCCTGCGGGCGACCTCCGCCCGATCACGGCCCGCGGCCTCGCTCACGTCGTGGTGATCCACCGTCTGTCTTCCGTCCCGTCCGTCTGGCGCGTGCACGCGCACGCGGTCTCCCGGAGCGCAAGCCTACACCGATCAGTCGGTCAGGCCGGTGTCACCGCTCTGATGGAAACGGACCTGGTTGCGCCCCTCGCGCTTGGCGCGGTACATCGCCGCATCGGCGCGGCGCATCAGCGTGGCCTCGTCCTCGCCGTCCTGCGGATACACCGCCACGCCGATGCTGAACGAGACGCCCAGATCCGGCGGCAGCTCGAACGGATACGGCAGGCACATCTCGTCCAGGATGTGCCTGCCCACCCGCTCGGCGTCGATCGCCGCCTCGATCCGGGGCAGCAGCACGACGAATTCATCGCCGCCGAGCCGGCAGACGGTGTCGCTCGCGCGCACGGCCGCCCGCAGCCGCGCGGCCACGCAGCGCAGCAGATCGTCGCCCACGTCGTGCCCCAGGCGGTCGTTGATCTCCTTGAACCGGTCCAGGTCCAGCATCATCAGGGCCAGTGGCGTCTGGCGGCGGCCCGCCTGGCGCAGCGCCTGCTGCAGCCGGTCCTGCAGCAGCAGCCGGTTGGGCAGCCCGGTGAGCGGGTCGTGGTGCGCCCGGTGGGCCAGCGTGCGCGCCAGCTCGTGCGCGGCCGTGATGTCCTGCAGCGTCAGCACCACCCCGTCGAAGCCCTGGCCCTCGGGCCCGGCCATCGGCAGCACGATCTCCCGGACCACCCGCCACGGGCCGTCATGCGACTGCAGGCGACAGGTGGTCGGCTCGGGCCGCTGCTGCGACCGCAGGCAGACGAGCACCGGATCGGGCGGCACCGGATCGTTCTCGGTGACCGCCTGGCGACGCAGCAGCCCCGCCCAGGCCCGCCCCCGCATCTCGTCGGACACCCCGCCGAACAGCGCCGCCGCGGCCGGGTTGAGGCTGCGCACCCGCCCCCGCGCGTCGATGCCCACCACCGCATCGCCGATGCACTCGAGCATCGCGGCGGTGCGCTGGTGCTCGGCCGCCAGCTGCTCGGCCAGGCGCTTGCGCGTGACGTCCTCCATCACCGCCAGCGAGCGCAGGAAGCGGCCCTGCGCATCGCGCTCGCTGATGGCCGACAGCAGC
>JAUPTP010000392.1 GCA_030918015.1 Pseudomonadota bacterium | reverse complement strand
GCGGCGTGCTGGTGGATGCGCTGCACTTCGCCCGCTCGGCCAGCACGCTGGCCGATGTGGCCGCGCTGCCGCGCGCGCGCCTGAACTATGTGCAGGTCTGCGATGGCCGGGTGCCGGGGCCGGACACGGTCGAGGGGCTGATCTTCGACGCCCGCTGCGAGCGCCTGCTGCCCGGCGAGGGCGGCATCGACCTGGCCGGACTGCTGCGCGCGCTGCCGGCCGATCTGCCGATCAGCATCGAGATCCCGAGCGAGTCGCGCGCGCGCGAGCTGGGTCACGCCGCCTGGGCCCGCCAGGCGGTCGAGGCCACGCGGCGCCTGCTGGCGGCGCTGTAGTCCTGGGCTACAGCAGCGCGCGCAGCGTGGCGGCCGTCTCCAGCAGCGGCGGCAGCAGCACCTCGACGATGCGCGCCTCGCTCCAGGCCGCCGTCTGCAGCGTCATGCCCAGCGCGGCACGGCATTCGCCACGGCGGTCCTTCAGCGGCACGGCCACGCCGCTCAGGCCGCCGTCGAGCTGGCCGACCGAGATGCCGCAGCCGCGCCGGCGCGCCAGCCGCACCTGCTCGGCGAAGCCCGCCCGGTCGACCGGCGTGCTGGCGGTGAAGGCGGCGAACTCGTGCCGGTCCAGCCAGGCGGCCAGCGCCTCCTCGCTCTGCTGCGCCAGCAGCACCGGGCCGGGGGCGACCACATGCGCGGGCACCCGCGCGCCGGCCAGGAAGCCGATCGACACCACCCGCGGGCTGTTGCTGCGCGCGACATACACCACCTCATGACCATCGAGCACGCTGACATTGGCCGTCTCGCCGCACTGCATCGACAGGCGCTGGATGAAGGGCTGCACCAGCCGCGGCAGCCGCGCGCTGTCCAGGTAGCTCTGGCCCAGCCGCAGCACCCGCGGCGACAGCCAGAAGCGCTTGCCGTCGGTGTCGGCGTAGCCGTAGTGGCACAGGCTCAGCAGATGGCGCCGCGCCGAGGTGCGCGGCAGCCCGGTGCGCTCGGCGACCTCGGCGCAGGTCATGCGCGCGTGCTCGTCGTCGAAGGACTCGATCACCGCCAGGCCCCGGCCCAGCCCGACGATCAGGTCGGCCGGATCGATGGCGTGGCGGCCCGGATCGGACGGGACCGACGACGGCGCGGGAGGTTCAGGGTTTTCCATAGGAATGACCGGTCATCGGAAAATCATGTCCGATTATCGGACGGAATGCGGGGATTTCATCTGGTCCGGCAGGACGCGGCCGCCTAGAGTCCGCTTCCACGCCAGCCCGTCGCGGTCCGTCAGCGGGCTCGACCGGTGAACCTCTCCACGATCAGAAAACGACTCCTTCCGTCCATGCACATCTCCGGCCAGACCCGCGTCTTCATGGTGATCGGCGACCCGGTCGCCCAGGTCCGAGCGCCGGCCCTGTTCAACCGCATCTTCGCGCAGCACGACATCGACGCGGTGCTGGTGCCCGCCCGGGTGCCCGCCGGCCGCGCCGCCAGCTTTGCCCGCGAGGTGCTCGGCTCGGGCAGCATCGCCGGGCTGTGGGCGACCGTGCCGCACAAGCCCGCGCTGCTGCCGGCCCTGGCCGGCATCGACCGGCATGGCCGGCGCGCCGGCTCGGTCAACGCGGTGCGCCGCGCCGCCGACGGCACGCTCGAGGGCGCGCTCTTCGACGGCCTGGGCCTGGTCGACGCGCTGCGCCATCACGGCATCGCACTGGCCGGCCGGCGCGTGCTGCTGCTGGGTGCAGGTGGCGCCGGTGCGGCCATCGCCGCCGCGCTGCTCGACACGCCCATCGCCTGCCTCTCGATCCACGACCTGGGCGACCGCGCCGAGCGCCTGGTCGAGCGCCTGCAGTCCGAGGGCTGCGGCCCGCGCCTGCAGGCCGCCGGCGCCGATCCGGCCGACCATGACCTGATCATCCAGGCCACGCCGCTGGGCATGCGCCCCGAGGATCCGCTCCCCCTCGATGTCGCGCGCATCGCGCCGGGCACGCAGGTCTTCGACATCCTGATGAAGTCGGCCACGACGCCGCTGATGCGCGCCTGCGCCGCGCGCGGCATCGAGGCCCATCCCGGCTTCGAGATGCTGGTGCAGCAGGTGCCGGCCTATCTCGAATTCTTCGGCCTGCCGGAGGTGGCCCGTGCGATGCGCGCGGACCTCTCCGGCGTGCGCCAGGTGATCGCCGCCTGAGCGGCGCGCCTGGTCCGGCCTTTTCCGCTGTTCCCGTTCACCCAGGAGACAACCATGAACGTCCTTCGCCGTCTTTCGCTCTCGCTCTTGGCCTCGGCCGCGCTGCTGGCCTGCCACCTCGGCCATGCCGCCGACATCGAGACCCGCACCATCAAGTTCCCGTCGGCCAGCAACAAGGGCCACCCGCAGGTGATGGGCGTGGAGAAGTTCGCCGAGATCGTCGCGGCCAAGACCGGCGGCAAGATCACCGTCAAGCCCTTCCCCGGCGGCGCGCTCGGTCCGGACCTGCAGACCGTCTCGGCCATGCAGGGCGGCACCGTCGAGATGACGGTGATGAACGCCAGCCTGCTGGCGGGCAACGTCAAGGAGATGGCGATCTTCGACTTCCCCTTCCTGTTCTCGAACACGAAGGAGGCCGACGCGATCGCTGACGGCCCGATCGGCCGGCGCCTGCTCGACCGGCTGCAGGAGCGCGGCCTGGTGGGCCTGGCCTACTGGGACCTGGGTTTCCGCCAGATCCACACCGTCAAGAAGCCGATCACCAAGGCCGACGACTTCAACGGCCTGAAGATGCGCGTCATCCCCACGCCGATCTACACCGAGTTCATGAAGGACATGGGCGCCGCGCCGGTGCCGATGCCCTTCACCGAGACCTACTCGGCGCTGGAGCAGGGCGCGATCGACGGCATGACCAACCCGCTGCTGAACATCCTCGACGGCAAGTTCAACGAGGTGTCCAAGCACCTGACGCTGACCAACCACATGTACACGCCGCAGGCGGTCATCGTCAGCAAGAAGTTCTGGGACAAGCTCTCCCCGGTCGAGCAGAAGATCCTGCGCGACGCGGCCCAGGAGACGGCCCTCTACCAGCGCAAGGTCGCCCGCGAGGAGGCCGCCAAGGTGCTGGCCGAGCTGAAGAAGCGCGGCATGATGGTCTACGAGCTGCCGCCGGCCGAGGTGGCCAAGCTGCGCGACCGCGCCAAGCCGGTGATCGACAAGTTCACCCGCGAGCTGGGCGAGCCGATGGTCAAGGAGATCTACGCGGCGGTCGAGAAGGTGCGCGCCGGCCAGTGACCGGGGCCTGAGACACGGGGGGCGACCGGTCCTGGCGCCCCCCCGTCTGCCGTGATCTGACGAGGTGAGAGGAGAGAGGCGATGAACAAGATTCTGGGCGTCTTCAGCCGTGTGGTTGAAGGGGTGATGGCGCTGCTGCTGGCGGTGATGGTGGTGCTGGTGTTCGGCAACGTGGTGCTGAGGTACGCGTTCAACTCGGGCAT
>JAUPTP010000391.1 GCA_030918015.1 Pseudomonadota bacterium | reverse complement strand
GGCGGCCCGTGGCCGAGCAGCACCCGCCCCGAGAGCACCTCGGTGGGCGACGCGGCCCTCGCGCGTTTCCTGCGCCCGGTGTGCCTGCAGGACGCGCCGGCCTGGCTGGTCGGGCGTCAGGGGCGGCCGGTTTGATCCCGGGAATCGGGGGGGTGGTGATTTCATAACCCATGCTGATGGGTTCATGAGATGTTTTCACTATACCGGCATGTATTTGCTGCCTAGGATGGCCCCATGGTGAGGCACGGAGCGCGGCCCGTCCGCCCGGCTCACCAGGACAAGAAATCAGCTGGAGACAAGACCGTGAACATCCCCCGCCCCTGCGGCGCCCAGGGCCTGACGCCCTGCGCTCGCCGCCCGCTTGGCCCCCCCTCGATTCCCGTGACGCTCCGCCCGGCCCCGGCATCCGCCGCGGCTTGAGCGCCGTCCTTTCTGCCGCCGTGCCCTGAGGGCCGGCGGGTCTGCCCCTGCCCGTTTCATCCGACCGCCCCTTGCCGGCGGCCGGACGGGCTTCGCCATGCCCACGATTAGGAGACTGATATGCAACGACGCCGTTTCTGCCAGACCTCTGCCCTGGCCCTGTCGGGCCTCGCGCCCACGCTGCTCCAGGCGCAGACCACCACGCTGAGGCTGGCGCATGCCGGCCCGGAGACCTCTTCCCAGCATCTGGCCGCGCTGGAGCTGGCCAAGATGGTCAAGGAGCGCTCCAGGGGGCGGCTCGAGGTCAAGGTCTTTCCGGGCGGCCAGCTGGGCAACGACTCGACCGTGATCGGCGCGGTGCGTGGCGGCAGCATCGACATGATGATGGCCGGCAGCGTCAACTTCGCCGGCCTGAGTCCGGCCGTCGGCGTGCTGGACCTGCCCTTCATCTTCTCGGGCGCCAAGCACGCCTATGCCACCCTCGACGGCGCCATCGGCCAGAAGCTGATGACCGGCCTGGAGGCCCACGGCCTGAAGGGGCTGGGCTGGTTCGAGGTGGGCTTCCGCTGCATCACCACCAAGAACCGCCCGGTGCGCGTGCCCGACGATGTCAAGGGCCTGAAGATCCGCACCACGCCCAACCCGTCGCACATCCAGGCCTTCCGCCAGCTGGGCTGCAACCCGGTGCCGATGCCGCTGGGCGAGCTCTACCAGGCGCTCGAGAGCGGCGCGGTCGATGCGCAGGAGCACCCGATCGCCATCACCTGGTCGGCCAAGTTCTACGAGGTGCAGAAGCACCTGACCATGAGCCGCCATGCCTACACCGCCATGCCGGTGGTGATGACGCGCAGCCGCTTCGAGATGCTGGCGCCCGACCTGCAGGCCATCCTGCTCGAGGCCACCCGCACGGCCGGCCGCTTCCAGCGCGAGACCAATGCCCGCGACGAGACCCGCATCATCGCCGAGCTCAAGGACAAGGGCATGAAGGTGATCGAGACCTTCGACGCCGAGCCCTTCCGCCGGCTGGTGAGCGAGTCCACCCGCAAGATCTACAGCGAGAAGAACGGCACCGAGCTGCTCGTCGCGATCGACGCGCTGCGCAGCGCCTGAGGCCTCTCGCGCGGCTTTCTTCCCCTTGAGCGGCCGCGCCGGCCGCTCGCCTGATCAGGAAACCCCATGTCCGACGTGCTGCTGCTGGTGCAGAAATGCGCCCACACCTTCAGCTTCTATGACCTGGCCAGCGGCCAGGCCCTGCAGCATCTGGTGCTGCCGAACTTTCCGCACGAGTTCTGCGTCGACCCGGCCCGTCAGCGCGCCTATGTGGGCATCTTCGGCATCGAGACCGCCTGGACCCGCGGCGACGAGGGCGACACCCGCATCGCCGAGATCGACCTGGCCGAGCGGCGTCTGCTGCGCCTGCTCGATCTCTGGCCCTACCGCCGCCCGCACGGCATGGCCTGCGACGCCGCCGGCCGGCTCTACGCCATGAGCGAGGCGCAGGACACGCTGCTGGTGTTCGATCGCCCGCGCGAGCAGGATGTGCCGCACCTGGCCGTGCCCTCGGGCGGCATCAAGACCCACCTGGTCACGCTGGACGCGCAGGCCGAGACGGCCTATGGCATCCACCTGCTGTCCAACACCGTCACCCGCTTCCACCCGCGTGACGCCACCGTGGCCCCGCGCGCGGTGATGCCCGGCCCGCGCCCCGAGGGCAACGCCCTCTCGCGCGACGAGCGCACCCTGTTCGTGGCCAACCGGGGCGACGACACCCTGGTGGCCATCGACACCGCCACCCTGGCCGTGGGCCGGCGGGTCAAGACCCGGCGCGACCCCAACCGCATCTACCGCCGCGACCTGCCCGACGGCCGCGCCCAGCTGCTGCTGACCAACTCGGGCGAGCAGTCGCTCTCGGTCTTCGACGCCGACACGCTGGAGGAGGTGCACTGCCTGGCGCTGCCGGCCAACCCCACCGCGCTGTCCTTCCATCCCACGCAGCCGCTGGCCTACGTGTCCTTCCAGGACGACTTTGTGCGCGAGCTGGACCTGCAGCGCTGGCAGTTTGTGCGCCAGATCCGCACCCTGCGCGAACCGGACGCTTCCTTCGTGCTGAGCGGCCCGGCCGCCGCGGGGGACTGAGCATGAACGCCCGGCTTCCTCGCGCCATCCTGGACGCGCACCACCATTTCTGGGATCTGGCGGCCGGCCACTACGACTGGCTGCAGGAGGCCTACGCGCCGGAGCGCTTCATCCTGGGCGACTACGCGGCCCTGTGCAAGAACTACCTGCCCGACGACCTGCGCCAGGATGCCGCGTCGCTGCCCCTGGTGGGCACGGTGCATGTCGAGGCCGAGCGCGACCGCGCCGAGGCCCTGCAGGAAACCCGCTGGCTGCACGAGCTGCAGGCGCACGAAGGCCTGCCCAGCGCCGTCGTCGCCTGGGTCGACCTGCTCGCCGACGACGCCGAGGCGGCGCTGGCGGACCAGGCCGCCTGGCCCCTGGTCCGGGGCGTGCGGTGCAAGCCGGCGATCCGGCCGCATCCGCAGGCCGAGGCGCCGGCCCGAGGCGGGCTCGACGATCCGCGCTGGCCCGAGGCCCTGGCCCGCCTGGCCGCGCACGGCCTGCTGTGGGACCTGCGCGTGCCCTGGTGGCATCTGGAGGAAGCGGCGGCGCTGATCACCCAGGTGCCCGGGCTCACCGTCGTCGTGGAGCACACCGGCCTGCCCTGGGATCGCAGCGAGGCCGGTCTGGCGGTCTGGCGCCGGGGCCTGACGGCGCTGGCGGCGCTGCCCGACGTGCACCTGAAGCTCTCCGAGCTGGGCCTGCGCCACGAGCCCTGGTCGCGCGCGGGCAATGTCGCGGTGCTGCGCCAGGCGCTGGCGGTGTTCGGCTGGGAGCGCTGCCTGTTCGGCAGCAACTTCCCCGTCGCGTCGCTGCGGGCCTCCTACGGCGAGATCGTGCAGACCCTGTGCGAGGCGCTGGCGGAGGCGCCGGAGGCCGCGGCGCAGGCGGTCTTCCACGACAACGCGGCACGGGTGTACCGC
>JAUPTP010000390.1 GCA_030918015.1 Pseudomonadota bacterium | reverse complement strand
CGCGGTGCACTGCTGGTTCGCCGAGCCGGTGGCCGCGCCCTGCATGCTGCTGGGGCTGATCACCGACCGGCACGAGGCGGTCTCGGTGCACGACATCGGCCTGGACAACCGCACCGCCGCCGACGGGCTGGCGGTGGCGCGCGCCTCCGGCTTCGTCGGCCGCGCCTTGCGCCGGCTGATCGCGGGCGGCTTCACCGTGCAGGACGACGAGCTGTTCGCGCTGCTGGCCCTGGCCGAGCGCGAGGAAGGGCTGCGGCTGGAGCCCTCCGCGCTGGCCGGCGTGCCCGGCATCGCCTGGCTGGCCGGGCACCCGCCGCCCGCGCAGGCCGCGGGTGCGACCCACATCGCCTGGGCCACCGGCGGCAGCATGGTGCCCGAGGAGGAGATGGCCGCCTATCTGGCCAGGGGGCGCGGGGCGCTCTGAGCGCCCGGCAGGCTCAGGGTGGCCGCCTGCAGCGGCGGCCTGTGCCGGTTGCACATGGACGAGGCGCTGGCCGCGAGCAGCATCTGCTGGCAGGCCTGCTCCAGTCGCAGGCGTGCCGGCTCCGCCGTCTCGGGGAAGGTGGCCGCGCGGGCCATCAGCCGCAGGCCCCGCTCATGGTCGGCGCCGGGCAGCACACCGGCCACATGCAGGCTGCCGAGGTCGAGCAGGGCCTGGGGATGGTCCTGTGCGGCCGCTTTTTCGTACCAGTACCTGGCCTGTGCGTAATCCGCAGGCGTGTCGTCCCGGCCCTTGGCATACAGGCCCGCGAGCTGGTTCTGGGCCTTGGCATGGCCACGCAGGGCCGCCAGCAGGAACAGCGGCCGCGCCAGCGCCTCCTGGTGGGCGCTCAGCGCCATCTGGCCCAGGTCGAAGGCGCGCAGCAGCACCAGTCCGGTCAGCAGCAGGCCCAGGCCCAGCGTCGCCAGCATCCTGTGGCCGGCCGACAGGGCGGGGTGGGCGCGTGCGGGCGCCTGCGGGGGGGCGGCCTTGTGCGGCACGCGGCCGGCGCGGGTCACGGCTTCCGCCAGAAGGGAGGGCGAGAACGGGTCGCGAGGCGGCGGCGGCACCGTCTTGCCGGAGGGCCAGCGCAGCGGCGGCATCCGTGCGCCCGCCAGCCGCCCGCTCCGGCGCGCGGCGGCCGGCTTCTTCGGCAGCAGGGCCGAGGGCAGCAGCGAGATCGGGCTGGTGGCGGTGGGTGGATCCTCCTCGGGGATGCGGCGCCCGCGAGGCGTGACATAGCGTTTGCCCAGCACCTCGCGGGCGCGGCGGTGGGGCAGGTGCTTGAGCTTGCCCGAACCCTCGCCGATGGAGCGGAAGACGAAGTATTCGCCCAGCTCGTTGGTGGCGTAGATCGTCAGGTGGCAGACGCCCGGCGAGGCCGACAGGCGCTCGCGCAGCGGCGTGGACACCTGCTCGCGCACGATGGTGGCGCGGGCGCCATCGAAGCTGTAGCGCGAGTCGCGCACCCGGATCGAGGAGGCGCGGAACTGTGCCTGTGCCGCCGCCAGGAGCATCCGGTGCCCGCGCCGGGCGCGCAGCGCCCGCACCAGCCCCCAGCAGGATGCACCCGCCGCGGCCAGCGACAGCAGGGCAAGGAGTGACGGTGGCTTCATGTGGCGTCAGACCGACGGGCGGGCGGGCAAAAAATCATGGCGCGGCAGCATAGCGAGTGCCGTTTTTTCCGTCTACGGGCGGCGCGGCGGGAGCCGCGATTGCCACCGGCAGTTGATGTGGGTCAACCCCGTGTGGCCAGCGTGCGCAGGAACGCGGCGGCCAGGCTGGCGGTGAACGCCAGCGCGAGCGTGGAGAAGGCGCCCAGCACCAGCGTGCCATCCCAGCCGGGGTGGTCGACACGGAATTGCCGCAGCCGGTTGAGCGGCGTGTCGGCCAGACCGCTGGCCGGGCGGCGCAGCCCGTATTTGCCTGGCCAGCAGGCCTCCAGCAGCAGGGGCGCGGCCAGCGCTGCCGGCCAGAAGGCGCCGGTGGCCGATCGCCAGTCGCCCTGCATCGCCAGCCCGAGGGCGAGCGCCGCGAAGACCCCGACGAAACCCAAGATCAGTCCCCGACCCCAACGGTTCACATTGCGCTCCCGCGTCACCCGAAGTGAGAATTCATCCTCGGTCTTCCAGCATAACCAGGGTGCAGGCTGGCGTCCATGGCGCGCGCATGGCGTTCACTGCCGCTGCCCGGGCCGCTGCAGGCGCTGCTCGATCTCGCGGCACAGCGCCTGCAGGTCGTGCGTCGGGCGGGTGGCCAGGCGGGTGGCGATCTCGGCGCAGCGGGTGCGCAGCGCGGCCGATCCGGTCAGCGCCTGCAGGCGGGCGGCCAGCGTGTGCGGGCGCAGCCGACGGGCGGGCAGCGCCTGGCCGGCGCCCAGCGCCACCACCCGGTCGGCATTGTCGAACTGGTCCCAGGCAAAGGGCGTGACCAGCTGGGGCGTGCCGGCGCGCAGCGCCTCGGCGGTGGTGCCGATGCCGCCGTGGTGCACCAGCGCGGCGGCCCGCGGCAGCAGCGCCGCCAGCGGCACGTAGCGCTGCCACAGCACGTCGGGCGGCAGCGTGGCCGGCAGCTGGGCGCGCTCGGGCGTCAGCACGATCGCCCGCTGCCCGGTGCGGGCCCGCGCCGCCAGAGCGCAGGCGAAGACGCTGTCCGCCTGCAGGTTGCCGGTGCCGGCGGTGAACACCAGCGGCGCCTCGCCGGCGGCGAGAAAGGCGGCCAGCTCGGGCGAGAAGGCCGACGGCGTGGCGTCACCGGCCTCGAACAGCGGGAAGTCGCCCTCGATGAAGGGGCGCGGCCAGTCCGGCGGGGTCGGCGCGAACCAGGACGGGAAGAGCGACACCGTCAGGTCCGGCGCCTCGGCGATGTGCGTCAGGAAGGACGCGCCGATGCCGGGCAGGCCCTGCGCGCGGCGCGCCGCATCGAGCGGCGGGCACGCCACCGGATCGATCCAGCGCCGGTCGACGAAGCGCCAGAGCGCCTGGCGCCAGCGCATCGGCATCCAGCGCGGCACCGCCAGATCGCCCATCCGCAGCGGGTCGTGGCAGGTGCGCAGGCTCGACGGCGCCAGATGGGCCGCGACGATCGCCTGCAGCGCGCCGGTCTCGCGCCCGATCGCCGCCCCCGGCACCGCGAACGGGTGCGCCAGGGCGATGCGCGGCGCTCCGCCCTTCACCGAGCGCAGGGCCTGCAGCGCCTGCTCCAGCCCGCGGCGGTAGTCGGCCAGCAGCGCGGCGAAGCCTTTCTTCGGATCCCAGAGATCGGGATGGCGCAGCACCCGCAGATAGTCCTCGTCGGTGCCGATGCCGACGAAGGGCAGACCGGCCTGGCGCACCCGGTCACGGTGGTAGGCATGCGTGAGCACCGTCGCCTCGCGGCCGATCGCCTGCAGCGCCTGGCCCAGCCGCAGGAAGGGGTGCAGGTCGCCGGTGGTGCCGACGGTGAGCAGGAGGTAGTGCGGGGCGGCGGTCATGACGCTCCGC
>JAUPTP010000389.1 GCA_030918015.1 Pseudomonadota bacterium | reverse complement strand
CACGCCGACGATGCCGCCCTGGGCCCAGGCGGTGGCCGCCTCGCCCAGCTGACGCTTGGCCAGCACGATCACACGATGCGTCGCCGCCAGGTGCAGGGCCACCGTCAGACCGGCCAGACCGGCTCCGACAATGACAACAGGCAACGAATCGGGCTCGGAAGTGGAAGAATTGGAAGACATGCTGGCGCACGATATGAAATCAAGGCTCGGATGATAGGATGACTCCTGAGCGTTCCACGCCGGCTCTCCGCTTGTTACGGCCGCGTGCCGTCACCAGCGTTCCCTCGAAGAGACACCGGCCATGTATTCGACTTTCGGCACCACCTCGCGTCCGCCAGAACAGGATGAGGACGGCGAGCACCGCGCCACACAGATCCAGAACAGCGTCAGCGACTATCTCGACGAGCCCGCCGACATCGGCCGGCCAGTGGGCAACAACACGCGCGAGCTGTTCGTCTCTTGCGAGCCGTCCGAGGCGCTGCAGCAGCAGCTCGAGTTCCTGCGGCCGAGCTACGTGGTGCTGCACGCCATCGCCAGCCGCGGCGCGCGCCGCATGATGCATGCGGTGGCCACCGCCGCAGGCCAGCCGGTGGAGCGGCTGCAGGTGCGGCGCCAGAGCTACGGCACGACGCTGGCGGGCATCGACTATGTGGACTGCCCCGGCAGCCAGAGCCGGCGCGTGCGCCTCTACAGCACCGACATCGACGCCGACAGCCCCACCCGCGCGGCCCTGTCGCGCGTGCTGCTGGCCAACGCCACGCTGGGGGTGGTGCTGATCGGAGACCTGCCCGCGCATGCGCTGGGCGACGCGCTGCAGCCGCTGCGCGAGATGATCTTCCACCCGCAGTGGCAGTGCCGCCATCTGCAGATGATCCCGGTGGCGGCCGGCAGCCATGCGGCCATGACCGGCATGATCGCCGGCCTGGGCCTGGGCAGCGGGCTGGACTGCCGCCTGTCCAGTCCGGTGACCCGACCGGCCGAGGCCTGGGCGCTGCTGAGCGGGCGCTGGAACGAGCTCGAGAACAGCCGCCGCCCGGACGGCACCGGCGTGCTGCTGGCGCCCTTCCCGCCGGTGGGCGAGGCCTCGACGCTGCAGCCGATGCCCGCCCCGGCCGCCGGCACCGAACGCCCCACGCTGGCCGCGCAGACCACGCCGCTGGAGCGCTTCGCGCTGGAGCTGCATGCGCTCAGCGGCGTGCAGGCGGCCTGCGTGTTCGACGTGGCCACCAGCCGCGTCATCGCGCACGCGGGCGCAGCCGCGCGCGGACCCGATCTGGCACGACGCGGCTCGCTGCTGCTGGCCGCGGGCAACAGCGCGCGGCGCCAGCTGCAGATCCCCGGCCAGGCCGACGAGGTGATGGTCATGGGCAGCACCGAGGCCCTGGGCGTGCGCACCATGCTGTCGCAGCCCGGCCTGGCGATGCATCTGGTCTACCGCCCGACGCAGACCAGCTGGATGCAGCTGCGTCCGCGCCTGATGGCGCTGGATGCGGCGCTGCCGCGCGCACCGGTGATCTGAAGCGCATCGGACCCAATCGGTACCAGGCCACGCCGTGGCCGTCCATCCCGCGTCTGCGCCCCTGCAAGGCGGGCCTGTCGCCCTCGCCGGGCGACCGGACAATCGCGGTGCATGCGTCATCCGTTCCCCGGCCTCCGCAGGAGGCTTCTTCTCCCTCTGGTCGCCGTGTGTGCTCTGTTGCCCGCGCTGGTGCGGGCCCAGGCGACTGAGGCCCCCATCGAATCGCTCGACAGCATCAAGGCCACGATGATGATCGAGTCGCAGGCCCGCCATGCCGGCCCCTGCGCCTGCCCCGACCACCGCAAGGCCAACGGCGCCCGCTGCGGCGGCACCAGCGCCCACAGCCGAGCGGGCGGCCAGCGCCCGTACTGCGCCCTGGCCGAGATCTCCGACGCGATGGCCGTGGACTGGCTGCTGACGCGCCAGAAGGCCCTCGCACGCCCCTCGAGCACGCCCTGAGCGACCGAAGGGCAGGCAGGCAGCCAGAGCAGCGTCGAGCTCAGTCGGACACGCTGCTCGTGGCCTCGATCCGCTGGCGCAGGCTCAGCGGGCGCCGGTCGGTCCAGACCGCCTTGATGTGCTCCAGGCACTCCGACTTCAGGCCCTGCATGCCGGCGTCCTGCCAGCCCGGCGCGTTCTCCCGGTGGGCGGGCCAGATCGAATACTGCTCATCGCGGTTGATGACCACCTTGTAGAGCGTCAGATCTTCGCGGTCTTCGTCATAACTCATGGGATGTCTCCTGGAACAGCGGTGGGACAGGAGGACACATGGTAGACAAGCCCCGGAACTTTTTTCACTTTCTTTGACGCCCTGGTGACAGGTGCGCACAAACACCCGAAGCGCAAAAGCGCAATCCAACCCAGCTCATCGCCGGGAATGCGGGACGTGGAGGCCGATGCCGGCCGACTCGCCGATCTGGTTTCAATCCAACCCAGCTCATCGCCGGGAATGCGGGTTCGAGCAGCGATCCCATTCGTACACCATACGCTGTTTCAATCCAACCCAGCTCATCGCCGGGAATGCGGGGCCGCGCACGCAAGTCCTTGAGACAGCGAGCGCATCGGCTGGCGCCGCGCGAACCCGAGCGGGATCCGGTGCGGCGGCGCTCACGACGCCACGAGCGCGCGCAAGTCCTTGAAGCGCCGTGCGCGAACCGACCGGGCCGGGGCCGGTCACTCGGGGTCCGCGCACGGCACGAGTGTACCCACACCGGCGTTGCGCCCCTGACCGAGCACCAGCGGCCCGCAGACCGGATGCGCGAAGCGCAGGCGGACATGGACGGCCGGCAGGCGCCAGCTGTCGCGGTCCTTCAGCCGGGTGTCGCGGTGCGCCACCGACTGCGGCAGGAAGCCGTGGCGGCCGAACTCCAGATGCTCGATCAGCCCGGCGTCCAGCCCGGCATGGGCCAGCGCCCGCAGCAGCAGCTTGCGCGTGCGCCGCGGCTCGCCGCTGTCCAGGCCGGGCAGGATCACCGGCTGCACGCTGGCCCAGCAGCGCGACGGCCGCAGCCACTGGCGCAGCACCGGCTCGGCGCGGACATCCCGGATCGGCCGGGCCAGCGCGCGCACCTCGCCCGTGTCCTCGTCGATCAGCGGCAGCCCCGCCACCGGCAGCGCCGACAGCAGCCGCCCCAGCGTCGCGGCGTCTTCGCTGCGCGAGGTCAGCAGCACGCGGCGGATGCGCCCGTCGGCGTGCGCATGGCCGGTGCTGGGCACCGGCACGACCGAGGCACGACGCCCCGGATCCCCCTCGGGATGGCCCGCCGCGAAGGCCGCCAGATCGGCATCCCCCCCGGCGCAGGCGATCAGCGCATGGCGCACCATGCCCGCCACCACCGCGGCATCGCCCGCCGGCCACTGCGCCGGCGACCCGTCGGGGCGCACCAGCGAGCAGGCCATCATCGCGGTGCGCGGCCGCGCATCCGAGGGCCGGAAGGCCAGCGAGCGCA
>JAUPTP010000388.1 GCA_030918015.1 Pseudomonadota bacterium | reverse complement strand
GGTCCGACAGCAGCCGGGTGGCCTGGCGCAGCAGCGGCGTCGGGCGCTGACGCGAGGACACCGCCCGACACAGCACGCTGCGCAGCCCGGGGTCCAGGATCGGGCGCACCGTCAGCAGATCCGCCCGGCCCGAAGCCGCCACCGCACTGGCGGTCAGCACCGCCTGGCCGTAGCCGGCGCACACCAGATCGATGATCGCCGCCACGCTCGAGACCTCCCAGGCGATGTCGAGCTGCAGGCCGGCGTGCATGGCCCGTGTCTCGAGCAGACGCCGGATCACATGCGCGCGCTCGGGCAGCACCAGCTGGGCGCCGGCCAGCGCGGAGATCGACAGCGGGCCGCGCGCCGTCGGGTCGGGCTGCGCGTCGACCGGGCCCACCAGACACAGCGGCTCCTCCAGCAGCGGCACGAACTCCAGCCCCGGCTGGGCATCGGGGTTGTAGAGCAGCCCCAGGTCGACCCGGCCGGAGGTGATCCATTCGACGATGTGGGTCGACAGCCCCTCCACCACCGCCAGCCGCGCACGAGGCATGCGCCGGCGGAATCCGTCGATCAGCGGCAGCGTGAGCTGGCGGCCGATGGTCGGCGGCAGGCCGATGGTGATGCGCCCGACCGGCTCGTCGCGGTTGGAGGCCATGTCGGCGCGGGCCTCGCCCACGCGCTGCAGGATCGCCAGGCTGTGCTCGAGCAGGCGCTGGCCCGCCTCGGTGAGCGTCACGCCGCGGCCGTTGCGCAGCAGCAGCGTCTCGCGCAGCTCGATCTCCAGCGCGCGCACCTGCCGGCTCAGCGCCGACTGCGCGATGCCCAGCACCACGGCCGCGCGGCTGAAGCTGCGCAGCTCCGCCACGTGCACGAAGTAGTCCAGTTGTTTCAGGTCCATCGGAGCGGGAGTATGCCGCCCGGCCGGCTCAGTGCGAGCGCACGAACATGTAGACCGCGAAGATCGAGATGCCCATCAGCCGCACGGTGGCCTTGCGCCACTCGACATACTTGAGCGTCGGCGGCACCTTGTGCTCGGGCAGCGAGGCCACGGCGCAGTGCCAGGTGCCGATGCCCAGCGCCATCAGCAGGTACAGGGCCGGCCCGTAGGTGCGCGACAGGAACCAGGCGCAGGTCAGGTAGCCCACCATCGACGAGCGCAGCAGCGAGGCCACGCCCCAGGCCGGCGAATTCTCGGGCAGCAGCTCCAGCGTGCGGCTCAGGCTCTTGTAGGTCAGCACGATCATGCCCAGCCACACGAAGTAGCCAATCAGCCCCAGCTCGGCGAAGCACAGCACGTAGGAGTTGTGCGCGGTCAGGTAGTTGTATTCGAGGTAGTTGCCGTAGCCGGCGCCGAACAGCGGGCTGCGCTTGAGCAGGTCCAGACCGATCGTCCAGGACTCGATGCGCTCCTCGGCGGACTTTTCCTTGCCGGAGAACTCCCGCCCGCCCGACATGTTGGCCAGCAGTTGCACGCCCGCGATGGAGCCCAGCAGCATCAGCGTCTTCGTCGTCCCCAGCGCCTTGCGCACGCCGAAGAACAGCAGCGAGGCCATGCCCAGCATGGCGCCGCGCGACTGCGACAGGAAAATGCCGTAGACCATGGTCCCTGTGGGCGCCACCACCAGGATCAGGTTGCGTATCCATTTGCCCTTCTCCCACAGGGGCCACAGCATCGGGATGCTCATCACCAGCACCTGGGCAAAGTCGTTGGGGTCCGCCAGGAAGCCCAGGCTCTTGAGACGCCACAGGAACCAGCCGCTGTCGTCCTTGGCCGGGATGATCTCCTTGAGATCCGGCATCGTCGCCGGGTCGTCGTTGTCCTTGGCCGGGGCGGTCTGGCGCAGCACCAGCATGTCGCGCCGCTCTCCGGTGTGATAGGCCTGGATGCCGAAGACGCAGTTGAGCAGCATCGCCAGCGCCACCGCATTGAGCGTCGACTTCACCCGCGGCAGCGTCGTCAGGTTCAGCGCCGCCAGCAGGAAGAGCATCGACGAGGTGCTGAACTCGCTGATCGCCTGCATGGTGCCGCTCGGCCAGGGCGACACCAGCCGGGAGATCGCGATGATCCCCCAGAGCCAGAAGATCTGCTTGAAATGGGTGGCCCGCGCGCCGGCCTCCTTCTTGGCCACCGCCGAGCCGATCGAGGTGCCCAGCGACAGCAGCCACAGCCACAGCATCGGGCGCAGCTCGCCCAGCTCGGGGGCGAACAGCTCCACCGGGCGGAAGAAGGTCAGGAAGATGTAGGCCTGGAACAGCTTGAAGCTCATGGTCGCGCGATCTTAAAGAAGGTCCGGACTCGGTACCGTACAGTGTTTGTGCGTCGCACCAAAAACAGGCCGCAAACGTGATTTCTCGATTTGGCCCGCTTTTTCGCCTCACTTCAACTGAAACAATCGCAACCGAATCCAGGATCCGGACCTGATACGCTCGGCGCCTGACCTTCCCCACCGATCCCATGCACTTCGAAGACGACGAGACCCTGGACGCGGCGCGCGCACGCAACATCCGCGACGCGCTGTATGAAGACATCGGCCGCTGCGACTGGACGGCCGAGCTGGTGCCGGCCGACCGGCGCGTGCAGGCCCGCGTGGTCGCCAAGGAAGACGGCGTGCTGTGCGGCCGCGACTGGTTCGACGGCTGCATGCACGGCTGCGATGCCTCGATCCGCATCGACTGGGCGGTGGCCGAGGGCGCACGCTTCACGGCCGGCACCGAGCTGTGCCGCATCGACGCGCCGGCGCGCGCGCTGCTCAGCGCCGAGCGCTCGGCGCTGAACTTCCTGCAGATGCTCTCGGCGGTGGCCACCGTGACCCGCCAGCATGTCGACGCGATCGCCGGCCTGAGCCCCAACCCGAACGGCTGCGTGGTGCTCGACACCCGCAAGACCCTGCCCGGCCTGCGCCAGGCGCAGAAGTACGCGGTGCGCGTCGGCGGCGGCGCCAACCAGCGCCTGGCGCTGTGGCACGGCATCCTGATCAAGGAAAACCACATCGCCGCGGCCGGCGGCATCACCGCGGCGCTGAAGGCCGCGCAGGCCCTGGACTCGGGCGTGGGCATCCAGATCGAGGTCGAGAACCTCGCCGAGCTGGAGGAGGCGCTCGAGGCCGGCGCCACCAGCGTGCTGATCGACGACTTCTCCTTCGACGACATGCGCGCGGCCGTGGCGCTGAACCGGGGCCGCGCGCTGCTGGAGGTCTCCGGCGGCGTCGACATGACGACCATCCGCGAGATCGCCGCCACCGGCGTCGACCGTGTCTCGATCGGCCGGCTGACCAAGGACGTGCGCGCGATCGACCTGTCGATGCGGGTGCTGCCGGCCGCGCGCGAGATCGCGCCGGGCCTGGTGGTGCGCGGCTTCGAGCCGCCGCTGCGGCTGAGCGACTTCCGCCTGATCGCCTTCGACATGGACTCGACGCTGATCAACATCGAGTGCATCGACGAGATCGCCGACGCGGTCTGCCGCAAGGCCGAGGTCGCCGCGATCACCGCCGCGGCGATGC
>JAUPTP010000387.1 GCA_030918015.1 Pseudomonadota bacterium | reverse complement strand
CGGCAGCTCGAAGGACAGGCCGGTGGCCTGGATGTGGCTGCCGTTGGCCTGCTGCACCAGCTGGAGCTGCCCGGCGATGCGGTGCAGCGTCAGCGCCGGCAGGGCGCGCGCCAGCCGCAGCGCCACGGCTTGCAGCTGCAGGTCCAGCCCGGCTGCGGTCAGCTGGCCGTCCTTCACCTGGATGCGGCTGCCCAGCCGGCCGCGCCCCTCCATCAGGTCGAAGGGCAGGTCGACATGCCGGCGCAGCTGTCCGATGTCGACCTGCGGCCAGTCGGCGCGGATCTCGCCGGACCAGTGGCGCCAGTCGCCGGGCGAGGCCCAGCGCGCCACCGACAGCAGCGGCCCGGCCAGATCGGCCGACAGCGTGAAGCGCTCGCCCCAGCCCGCCGGCGGCGTGGCCTGCAGCTGCGCGGTGTGACGACCGAGGCGGTTGCGCAGCACCAGATCGACCGCGCCCAGCTCGAGCGCGCCGGCCTGCGGGCGCAGCGCGTCCTGCCAGCGCAGCCGCGCGTCCTGCAGCCGGATGTCGGGCTGGCTGAAGAGCCAGTCGGCCAGCGCGTTGTCGCCGGGCGTGTCCTGGGCGCCCTCGAGCGGCAGGTCGGCCAGGCGCAGGTGGCCGGCGGCATCGCGGCGCACTTCCAGCACCAGCGACTGCAGCACCAGCCGGTCCACCCGCGGCGCCCAGCCCTGCAGCGAGGGCAGCAGCGAGCCGGGCGTCAGGCGCAGCTCGACGCGGCCGATCTGCAGCGCGCGCTCGCCCTCGGGGGTCATCAGACGCACGTCCTCGACGCGCAGCCGCGGCGCCCACAGGTCGCCCTGCACCTCGATGCGCCCGATCTGAACTTCCCGGCCGACGCTGCGCGAGGCCCATTGCGCGATCCAGGGGCGCCCGGCGTCGGCTCGCGGCAGAATCCCCCATTGGATGATCAGCCATGCCACCAGGACGATGATGCCCAGACCGGCGGCCACTCCGACGAGACCGCGCAGCAGGATCCGGAGCACGCCCCGTGTCGTGCATCCGGCAGATTCGGCCTGAGGGATCGGATCGGCGAGGGCGTCGGGCGATCGGGGAGAGACAGACATGGACGCAGCGAGCAGCACAGGCGCCGGCAGAACAGAAGCAGAGAAGCTAGCACAGACCCGAATGAATTCCACCGATACCCTTCCGCAGGCGCACGATCCGTCGGCGCTGCCCATGGCCCGCGCGGAGCACAGTCGCTATGTGCAGCGCGTGCGCCGTGTCCGTGGCGAGACCCTGGCCTGGCTGCCGGCGGGCGAGCCGGTGCGCGAGACGATGGAGGCGGCGCTGCAGACCGTGCTGGCGCAGGGCCGCCCGCTGGCCTCGGCGCTGCGCATCGTGCGCCAGCTGGTGATGGAGCGCCTGGTGGTGCTCGATGTCGAGCAGCAGGCCTCGGTCGAGACCGTCACCCGCGCGATGACCGAGCTGGCCGAGGTGACGCTGGAGGCCGCACTGGCCTTCGCCCGCGCCGAGCAGGACGAGCGCCACGGCGCGCCGCGCACCGAGGCCGGCGCGCCGATCGACTTCTGGATCGTCGGCATGGGCAAGCTGGGCGCGCGCGAGCTCAACGTCTCCTCCGACATCGACCTGATCTATGTCTACGAGGAAGACGGCGCCACCGCCGGCCGGGCCGACGGCGCCGGCGTGATCACCGCGCACGAGTACTTCTCGCAGGTCGCGCGCACGCTGCGCGCGCTGATCGGCGACCTGACCGAGGACGGCTTCGTCTTCCGCGTCGACCTGGCGCTGCGCCCGAACGGCAACTCCGGCCCGCCGGTGGTGAGCCTGGCGATGCTGGAGGAGTATTTCCTGGTGCAGGGCCGCGAGTGGGAGCGCTTCGCCTGGCTCAAGAGCCGGGTGGTGGCGCCGCGCGAGGCGGTCACCTCGGGGCGGGCGCGGGCGCTGCGCGACGTGGTCACGCCCTTCGTCTACCGCCGCTATCTGGACTACGGCGTCTTCGAGGGCCTGCGCCAGCTGCACCAGAAGATCCGCGACGAGGCGATGCGCCGCGCCGCCGGCCGCCCCGAGCGCGCCAACGACGTCAAGCTCTCGCGCGGCGGCATCCGCGAGATCGAGTTCATCGTGCAGCTGCTGCAGGTGGTGCGCGGCGGCCAGTTTCCCGAGATCCGCACCCGCCCGACGCTCAAGGCGCTGCAGCGCCTGGCCGCGGTCGGCCTGATCCCGACGGAGACCGCCGACCGGCTGGCCGAGGCCTACACCTTCCTGCGCCAGGTCGAGCACCGCATCCAGTATCTGGACGACCAGCAGACCCATCTGCTGCCGACGGTCGACGCCGACCTGCGCTGGATCGCCGCGTCGATGCGGCTGGCGTGCAGCGCCGAGGCCTGCGACCTGCTCGACGCGCTGTGCACCCACCGCGAACTGGTGGCCAACGAGTTCGATGCGCTGCTGCACGAGGGGCGCAGCGCGCCGCCTCGGCCCGGGTCGGGCGGCGTCTGCCGTGGCTGCTCGGGCCCGCTGCCGACGCTGGACAGTCCGACGCTGCACGAGGGTCTGTCGCCCGAGCTGGCGGTGCGGCTGCAGCGCCTGGTCGAGTCGCCGCGGGTGGCGATGCTGCGCGACGACAGCCGGCAGCGGCTGGCCAAGCTGCTGATGCGCGCGCGCCGGCTCAGCGCCAGCATGCCGGGCATCGGTGATGCGGCGCTGCTGCGCTTCATCGACTGGCTCGAGCCGCTGCTGCGCCGCGACAGCTACCTGGCGCTGCTGGCCGAGCGCGGCGAGGTGCTCGGCCGCCTGCTGCGCCTGCTGGGCCTGGCGCGCTGGCCGATGCGCTACCTGATGCAGCACCCCGGCGTGATCGACGAGCTGGCCGACATCCGCCTGCTGGGCGAGCGCTTCGACGCGCCGGCGCTGGGGCGCGATCTGGCCGCGCGCCACCAGGCCTGGATGCGCTCCGGCGAGGCCGACGAGGGCGAGCTGCTCGACACGCTGCGCCGCGCGCACCATGCCGAGACCTTCCGCACGCTGGTGCGCGACGTCGAGGGCGAGATCAGCGTCGAGCAGGTCGCCGACGACCTCTCGGCGCTGGCCGACGCGACGCTGGACCTGACGCTGGGCTGGGCCTGGCGCCACCTGCGCCAGCGCCACCGCGAGGCTCCGCGCTTCGCGGTCATCGCCTACGGCAAGCTCGGCGGCAAGGAGCTGGGCTACGGCAGCGATCTCGACATCGTCTTCCTCTACGACGACGACGACGAGCGCGCCCCCGAGGTCTACGCCGCCTTCGCGCGCAAGGTGATCACCTGGCTGTCGCTGCGCACCGCCGCCGGCGCGCTCTACGAGATCGACACCGCGCTGCGGCCCAACGGCAACTCCGGTCTGCTCGTCACCTCGATCGAGGCCTTCGCGCGCTACCAGCAGGGCCGTGGCAGCAACACCGCCTGGACCTGGGAGCATCAGGCGATCACCCGGGCGCGCTGGTGCGCGGGCGACGCCGGGCTGGCGC
>JAUPTP010000386.1 GCA_030918015.1 Pseudomonadota bacterium | reverse complement strand
CGGCCGCGTCGGGCGCAGCCAGGTGCACCAGCACCTGCGCGCCCTGGTACTCGACCGCTGCGACCTGCGCGACGGGGCCGCCGGCGGCATCGGCCTCGGTCAGGCGCAGCCGGTCGGTGCGCACCGCGATGCGGCCCGCCGGCGTGTCGATGACGTTGTGCGCACCGATGAAGCGCGCGACGAACTCGGTGCGCGGGCGCTCGAAGACCTCGCGCGCGCTGCCGGCCTGCTCGATGCGGCCCTGGTTCATCACGACCACCAGATCGGCCAGCGCCATCGCCTCTTCCTGCGAGTGCGTGACGTGGATGAAGCTCATGCCCAGCTCGCGGTGCCAGCGCTTGAGCTCGGCGCGCATCTTCACCCGCAGGAAGGGGTCCAGCGCCGACAGCGGCTCGTCGAGCAGCAGCACCTTGGGTTGCAGCATCAGCGCGCGCGCCAGCGCCACGCGCTGCTGCTGGCCGCCCGACAGTGCGGCGGGCAGACGCGCGGCATACGGCTCCATGTGCACCAGCCTGAGCAGCGCCATCGCGCGGGCATGGCGCTCGGCCTTCGCCGTGCCCTTCATGCGGGCGCTGAAGGCGACGTTGTCCAGCACCGTCAGGTGCGGGAACAGCGCGTAGCTCTGGAACATCATCGCGGTGCCGCGCTCGGCCGGCGACAGGTGCGTGATCTCGCGCCCGCCCAGCACGATGGCGCCGTCGGTGGGATCCTCGTGGCCGGCGATCATGCGCAGCGTCGAGGTCTTGCCGCAGCCCGAGGGCCCGAGCAGGCAGCAGTAGCTGCCGGCGGCAATCTTCAGGTCGATGCCGGCCACGGCCAGCGAGTTGCCGTAGTCCTTGACCAGGCGGACCAGTTCCAGATCGGTGCGTGCGGCGGGGGCGGTGCTCATGCCGATTTTTGTATGCAATCGCTGTGCCATCGCCCTGCCGTGCGCGCCGGGCCCCGCCGGGACCGTGCGCCGGGCCAGGAATGCACCGACATGCGGCGCATGTCTTGCTTTGTATGCAAAGAAGGCGCGGCCATCGCCCGTCACGCACCAACATGAGCGCACCGACATGAACCTGCTGATCCTCAATCCGAACACTTCCGAGCCGATGACCGCCTCGATCGCGCAGGCCGCGCGGGCTGTGGCCTCTGCCGGCACGACGATCACCGCGGTGCAGCCCGCCTTCGGGCCGCGTTCGATCGAGGGCCACTACGACGAGACGATCGCCGCCGCCGGCGTGGCCGAGACGGTGCGGCTGCACGGCGCCGGGATGGATGCGGTGGTGATCGCCTGCTTCGGCGATCCGGGGCTGGATGCGGCGCGCGAGGCGCTCGAGGTGCCGGTGCTCGGCGTGGCCGAGGCGGCCTTTCATGCGGCGAGCTTCGTCGCCACCGGCTTCTCGGTGGTCACGACGATGACGCGCACCTGCGTGACCGCCGAGCACCTGCTGCAGCGCTACGGCCTGGCCTCGCGCTGCCGCGGCGTGCACGGCACCGACATTCCGGTGCTGGCGCTGGAGGACGGCGGCGCGGCCTGCGTCGACCTGATCGAGGCGGCCGCGCGCGAGGCGCTGGCGCGCGACCGCAGCGGCGCGATCGTGCTGGGCTGCGCCGGCATGGCCGGGCTGTGCGCCACGCTGTCGGCGCGCCTGGGCGTGCCGGTCATCGACGGGGTGGCGGCGGCGGTGCGCTTCGCCGAGGCGCTGGCGGGCCTGGGCCTGCGCACCGCCAAGCAGGGCGACTACGCCCGCCCGCTGCCCAAGCAGTATGTCGGCTGGGCGGCACCGCTGGGCTGGTGAGGGCCCGGATCAGCCGCCCTGCACCGTCTGCTTGCGCCATGCCCGCTCGAAGGGCAGGCGCCAGGCGTGCGGTGCGATGAGCTGGTGCACCGCCTTCGGGCCCCACGAGCCCGGCTGGTAGAGCCGCACCGGCGGCGGCGCCTCCAGCAGCGGCTGCGACACCTCCCACAGCCGCTCGATGCCCTCGGCGGTGGTGAAGAGCGTGCGGTCGCCGCGCATCGCGTCCAGGATCAGCCGCTCGTAGGCTTCGAGCACCTCGCCGGCCAGGCCGGTGTCGGTCATCGCGAACTGCAGGCTCAGCTTGTCGAGCCGCATGCCCGGCCCCGGGCGCTTGCCGTAGAAGGACAGCGACATCTTCGAGGCATCGGCCAGGTCGAAGGTCAGATGGTCCGGCCCCTGCGAGCCCACGCCCGAGTTCGGCGGGAACATGCTCTTGGGCGGCTCGCGGAAGGCGATCGAGATGATGCGCTGGCCCTCGGCCATGCGCTTGCCGGTGCGCAGGTAGAAGGGCACGCCCGCCCAGCGCCAGTTGTCGATGTGGCACTTCAGCGCGATGAAGGTCTCGGTGTCGGAGTCCGGATCGATCCCTTCCTCGTCGCGGTAGCCGCTGTACTGGCCGCGCACCACGTCGGCGGGCTGGATCGGCAGCATGCTGCGGAAGACCTTGTTCTTCTCCTCGCTGATGGGAATCGGTTCGAGCGAGGTCGGCGGCTCCATCGCCATGAAGGCCAGGATCTGGAACAGGTGCGTCACCACCATGTCGCGGTAGGCGCCGGTCTGCTCGTAGAAGCCGGCGCGCTTGCCCAGGCCGAGCGTCTCGGGCACGTCGATCTGGACATGGTCGATGAAGTTGCGGTTCCAGATCGGCTCGAACAGGCCGTTGGCGAAGCGGAAGGCCAGGATGTTCTGCGCCGGCTCCTTGCCCAGGAAATGGTCGATGCGGTAGATCTGCTCCTCGGCGAAGACCTCGTGCAGCCGCGCGTTGAGCGTGACGGCGCTCTCCAGGTCCACGCCGAAGGGCTTCTCCATGATGATGCGCGCGCGCTCGACCAGGCCGGCCGCGCCCAGCAGGCGCACCGCCGGCAGCGCGGCGCTCGGGGGCACGCTCAGGTAGTGCAGCCGGCGGCATTCGGTGCCCAGGCCCTGCTCGGCGGCCTCGACCGCCGCGCGCAGCGCCTCCGGCCCGGCCGACAGCGGCACGTAGTCGAGGCTGGCGGCGAAGTCCTGCCAGTCCGGCTCGGTCACGCGCCGGCTGGAGAACTCGTCGAGCGCGCTGCGCGCCTGGCGGCGGAAGGCCTCGACGTCGATGTCGTCGAGCGACACGCCGATGATGCGGTAGCCGGGAATGAAGCCGGCCGAGGTCAGGTGGTACAGGCCGGGCAGCAGCTTGCGCCGCGCCAGGTCGCCGGTGGCGCCGAACAGCACGACGACCTGCGGAAAGCGCGGACCGACGCCGGGGGGAATCTTGGCCAAGGCGGTCTCCTCTGGGGCTGGGAACGAAGGATTCTGGAGGGCCTCGTTCGCGCGCAAGAGTCGGACCAGCGCAGGGTCCGCCCTGGTTTTTCGGCTCAGCGTTCCGGGGAAAAGCCGGCGGCCAGCGCCAGGACGATCTCCGCCGCCGGCACCGCGCGGCAGCCGCTCCGGTCGGTGCCGGACCACAGCGGCGTGAAGTCGTCGCGGCCCAGGCGCTCGGCGGCGGCGCGCAGCG
>JAUPTP010000385.1 GCA_030918015.1 Pseudomonadota bacterium | reverse complement strand
TCCAGGCGCTCGTCGCCGGCCGGCACCAGCAGCGTGGCCTTGAAGGCCGCTGCCTGGCCCAGCGTCGCCGCACCGAGCAGGGCCGCACCGATCAGCCCGTCACGCCAGAAGGTCGTCGGCCAGGTCGTCTGCGCCACCATGCGCCTCACTCCACGACCACGATGCTATGCGGCACGCGCCCGACCGGCACGGTCTTGAGCGCCTTGGCCGCAGCCACGTCGATGATGGTCAGGTCGTCCGACAGGCCATTGGCCACCAGCAACCGGTCCTCGGCCTTGTTCAGGCCCAGCCCCCAGGCGCGCTTGCCGGCCAGCACCAGATCGGTCACCTTGCGGCTGGCCACATCGACGAAGGCGACATGGTTGGCCTTGCCCAGGCCGACGAAAGCGCGCTTGCCGTCACGGCTCATCGCGATGCCCACCGGCGTGATGTCGCTGGCGCGCGCGCCCTTGACCTCGAACTTGAGCGTGTCGAGCACCGTGTGGTCCTGGGTCGAGATCACCGTGACACTGGCGCCCAGCTCGTTGGTGACCCACAGCTGCGCGCCGTCGGGCGTCATCGCGAAGCGGCGCGGGCGCTTGCCGACCTTGATGTTCTTGGTGACCTTGCCCGTGGCCGCGTCGATGACATGGACCAGGCTGGCCACCTCGGAGGTCGCGTAGACCGTCTTGCCGTCACGGCTGACCATCACGCCCTCGGGCTCCTCGCCGACCTTGATGGCGCCGGTGCGCTTGCCGCTGGCGATGTCGACGATGCCGACCTCGCCGTCCTCCTCGTTGGTCACGTAGAGCGTGCGGCCGTCCGGCGTGAGGTCGAAGATTTCCGGGTCTTCGCCCAGGCCGATCTTCTTCACCGACTTGCGCGTGGCCAGGTCGATCACGTCAGCCTGGCCAGAGTCGCCACAGGCCACCATCAGCTGCTTGCCGTCCGGCGTGAGCACCATGTGGCGCGGGCGCTTGCAGGTGGCGATGGTGCCGGTCACGGCCTGGGTCTTCAGGTCGAGCACGGTGAGCTTGTGGTCCTTCTCGCTGGAGACGAAGGCCGTCTGGGCCTGGAGCGCCGGCGCCGCTGCGGCCAGCAGAACGGCCAACACGATCGTGAGCGGACGGAACGAAAAAGGACGAGGGTTCATGGTTCTGTCTCCGGGAAAGTCGGGAGTGGGGTCGGTGGGGTCAGTGGGTGGCGCGGATGAAGGCCTCTTCGAGCCCCTCGCCGCCCAGCGCCGCGGTGACCGCCGCCGGCGAGCCGTCGGCCAGCAGCCGACCCTTGTGCAGCACGACGACCCGGTCGGCGGCCTCGGCCTCCTCGACCAGATGGGTCGCCCACAGCACGGTGGTGCCGCGCTCGGCGATGTCGGCGCGGAGGGCCGCGAGCAGGTCGCGGCGCGACTTCGGATCCAGCCCCACGGTCGGCTCGTCCATCAGCACCACCTTCGGCCGGTGCAGCAGCGCGCGCACCAGCTCGACCTTGCGCCGGTTGCCGCCCGAGAGCTCGCGCACGGTGCGGCCCAGGTCCTTGTCGAGACCGAGCGCCTGGCAGCCCGCCGTCAGCCGCTCGGTGGCGACGCGGCGCGGCAGGCCGTGCAGGTCGGCGTGGAAGCGCAGGTTGCGCTCGACCGAGAGGTCCAGATCCAGCGACATCTGCTGGAAGACCACGCCGATGTCGGCCAGCGCGCGCACCGCCGCATGGCGCAGCGACTGCCCGGCCACCGTCACCTCGCCCTCGTCGGCGACGAACAGGCCGGTCAGCACCTGGAACAGGGTGGACTTGCCCGCGCCGTTGGGCCCCAGCAGCGCCACGAACTGACCCGCAGGCAGCGCCAGCGTCAGCCCGGCCAGCGCGGTGCGCTCGCCGTAGCGCTTGATCAGGCCCTGGAGCTGCAGCATGTCGGAACCCCCGGGGCGGAAGAAAGCGGGAAGGAAGTCATCATCTCGGGCCGCTTTGTACCGGTCCGGCGCCCGGCTGTCGCACCCGGGCTTTCACTGAGTTCAGAGGTCGATCTCCATGCGGTCGGCCACCAGCTCGACGCCGTGGCGGGCCAGCACGCCGGCCGAGACGGCCGCGCTCAGGCCGGACTCAGGCACCGGCATCAGCAGCTTGCGCCGCGCGCCGACCTGGTCGAGATGGGCCAGCAGCTGCTCGCCGGCCTCGATCTGCTCGCCGGCCTCCAGCCGCGGATCGATCGCGTCGTCGCCCAGCAGCAGGCAGTCGGCCTGCTGCATCCATTCGATCGCCTCCGGCCCGGCCTCGAACAGGCTGCGGGCGCAGAACAGCCGCTGGCCGGTCACCACGTCGCGCACCGCCAGCGCGATCGTCTCGCCCACCGCCGGCGCGGCCGGACGGGCCGCATGCAGCGGCAGCGGCCCGTCGGTGGCCACCGCGGTGAACTCCAGCGTCGGCTGCCCCTCGACGCGGAACACCGCCTCGCGCGACTCGCCCGCCACCGGGATCACATGCCAGTGCACGCTGCAGTAGTGCTGCAGCAGCGGCAGCACCGGCAGCGTGTCGGTCAGCTCCTCGAAGACGGCCGGGGTGGCGTAGAGATGGATCGGCACGCCGTCGCGCAGGCTCAGCAGCCCGGTGACATGGTCGACCTGCGCGTCGGTCAGCACCACCGCGCGCACTGGCGCATCGGCCAGGCCGCGGTGGCGCAGCAGCCGGGCATCGCCGCAGAGCTGCCCGGCCACCGCCGGCGACATGTTGACCAGCACCCAGCGCTGCTGGTCGCCGGAGATCGCCAGCGCGCCCGGGGCGCGCGTCGAGACCCCGGTCGCGGGCGAGGCGGCCTGGAGCGGAACAGCCTCGCTGCCCCCCTTGAGTACGACCAGCTTCATGGCATCTCCGGCTGCAGGACCACCCGGGCGGGCACGGACAGAGCGTGCGGATCGAGTTGAGTCATGATGGAAAGAATGGAATCGGCGTCCGCGGTCGTGCCGGACGGCCACCTTCTTCTGCAAGACCCATGCCGGAACGGAGCCCGCCTGAATCCGGGCCGGGCAGGCCGGTCCGGCGCGGCCTGCAGCGAAGTGCTCCATCCCGTGACACTCACGACGACACACTGGCACAGGGCGAACCCGAATGCATTTGCCGGCGACGAAACACGACCCGATGGGGGGATCCATGACATGCGCCTGGCCCTGGAGCCGGCCGGTCCTCGCGGCCCTGGTCCTGCTGAGCGCCAGCCTGCCGGGCGTGGCGCGGCCGCGCCCCTGCCCGCCCTCGCCGCAGACGATCACGCGCATGACCCCCGAGGTCTGGCTCATCGCCGGGCAGGCGGGCGACAGCGATGCGGACAACCACGGCCGCATCTCGAACCTGCTGGCGGTGCGGGACGGCCGGCGGCTGTGGCTGCTGGGCAGCGGGCCCGATGCCGACACCGCCCGGGCGCTGGACTGCCGGCTGGCCCGGCTGACCGGGCGGCGGGTCAGCGATGTCATCGCGCCCTGGCCGCGGCCCGAGCTGGTGCTCGGGCAGACCGGCCTGCCGCAGGCGCGGCAC
>JAUPTP010000384.1 GCA_030918015.1 Pseudomonadota bacterium | reverse complement strand
TCATCAGCGCGGCGCGCGCGACTTCGACCAGATGAGCGATCTGGCCAAGTCGCTGCGCGCCAAGCTCGCCGGCTGCGCGACGATCCGTCCGCTGCCGGTGATCTCCGAACACATCTCCGCCGACGGCACGGTCAAGTGGCTGTTCGACGTCGGCGCCGGCAATGCGGTCGAGAGCGTCTTCATTCCCGAGGACGACCGCGGCACGCTGTGCGTGTCCTCGCAGGCCGGCTGCGCGGTGGGATGCCGCTTCTGCTCGACGGGGCACCAGGGCTTCTCCCGCAACCTCTCCACCGGCGAGATCCTCGCCCAGCTCTGGCATGCCGAGCATTCGCTGCGCGAGCGGCTCAAGACGAACGGCGAGCGCGTCATCACCAACGTCGTGATGATGGGCATGGGCGAGCCGCTGCAGAACTATGCCGCACTCGTGCCCGCGCTGCGCGTGATGCTCGACGACCACGGCTACGGCCTGTCGAGGCGGCGGGTGACGGTGTCGACCTCCGGCGTGGTGCCCTTCATGGAGCGCCTGCGCGAGGACCTGCCGGTGGCGCTGGCGGTGTCGCTGCATGCGCCCGACGACGCCCTGCGCGATCCGCTGGTGCCGCTGAACCGCAAGTACCCGCTCGCTGAGCTGCTCGCCGCCTGCAAGGGCTATCTGGAGCGCGCGCCGCGCGACTTCATCACCTTCGAATACTGCATGCTCGACGGCGTCAACGACGGCGACGAGCAGGCGAGGGCGCTCCTGGCGCTGGTCGGCCCGAAGGGCCCGGCCGGACGGGTGCCCTGCAAGTTCAACCTGATCCCGTTCAACCCGTTCCCGGCCTCGGGCCTGAAGCGCTCGTCCAACGAGCGGGTGCAGGCCTTCGCGAAGATCCTGATCGAGGGCGGCATCGTCACCACGGTGCGCAAGACGCGCGGCGACGACATCGACGCCGCCTGCGGCCAGCTCGCCGGCGAGGTGCAGGACCGCACCCGCGCGGCCGAGCGCATGACCCGTGCGCCGGTGCAGGTGATCCGCCCGGCCCGTCCGGCCTGAAGCCCGTCCGGCGCCGGCGGAGCGCAGGCTCCGCTTCGCTGCCAGCCACTTTCCTCTGCGGGAGCAACCCGATGCCCAGGATCCTTGTTCGCGTGCGGCCGATGGCGATCGGGCGGCTGTCGGCCTTGCTGGGGGCCGTGGCGCTGCTCGCCGGCTGTGTCGCGGGCCCGGCGGCGCCGGTGCCGATGGGCACCGAGACCGGCACGGCGCCGCAGATCGCGCAGGCCACCCCGGTGGTGCCCGCCGCCCCGGGCGGCCGGCGCGATCTGGTCACCGCCTCCGACGAGACCGAGGCGATGCGCCGCGCGCGCATCCGCACCGAGCTGGCGGTGGCCTATTTCGGCCAGGGCCAGCACGGCACTGCCCTCGACGAGGTCAAGCGGGCGCTGGTGGCCGAGCCCCAGCATGTGCAGGCGCTGAGCCTGCGCGGCATGATCTACGCGGCGATGGGCGAATACGAGCTGGCCGAGTCCAGCCTGCGCGAGGCGCTGCGCATCCGCCCCGATGACGCCGACACGCTGCACAACCACGGCTGGTTCCTGTGCCAGCGCCGACGCTTCGACGAGGCCCGGCGCCAGTTCGAGGCGGCGATGGCGGTGGCGCAGTACCGCGGCCAGGCGCGCACGCTGCTGGCCGCCGGCCTGTGCGAGGCGCGCGCCGGCGAGCTGCTGTCGGCCCAGATGTTCCTGCAGCGCAGCTTCGACATGGAGCCGCTCAACCCGGCCACAGCCTTCCAGCTGGCCGAGGTCATGATGCGCCGCGGTGACCTGGAGCGGGCGTTCATGCATGTGCAGCGGCTGAACCAGAACCCGGATCTGGTCCGCCCGGAGACGCTGTGGCTGGCGATCCGCATCCAGCAGCGCCGGAATCTGCATGCGTCCGTGGAAGAATTGGGGGGTCAGCTGCGTTCGCGCTACCCGAACTCTCGCGAGGCGCTGGCATTCGATCAAGGACGGTTCGATGAGTGATGTGACAACGCCGGCGGCCGGAGAGCAGCCGACCGGTTCGGCGGGCCGCCTGCTTCAGGCCGCCCGGGTGCGCCGCGGGCTGGAGCTCGATGCCCTGGCCCAGCTGCTGAAGGTGCCGGTGCGCAAGCTCCAGGCGCTGGAGGCCGACCAGTTCTCGGAGCTGCCGGGGGCGGCCTTCACCCGCAGTCTGGCGCAGTCGTATGCGCGCCAGGTGGGGCTGAACGTGCCGGAGGTGCTGGCGCTGCTGCCGCAGGCCGTCGTGCCGCCCCAGCAGCTTGAGCACGTCAGCCGTGGCCTGCAGACGCCTTACCGCGAGGGGGGTGGGGCGCACTTCGGCCGCGGTGGCTTCGAGGGCTTCAAGCCGGTGCACGGCATCGCCCTGGTGCTGCTGGTGCTGGCGCTGCTGCTGTGGCTGCTGCCGCCGATGGGCACGATGCTGTCCTCGCTGGGGCTGTCGTCGGCCGACAGCGGCGAGGCGGCGCCTGAGGCCACGGCCGGCTCGGTCGTCGAGGAGGCCGTGGTGAGCGCGGACGGCGCCTCGGGCGTGCCTGTGCGGCTCGAGACCGTGCACGCCGCGCCCGGCGGCATGGTGCCGATGACCGAGGTGGTGGCGTCTGCCGTGCCCGCGGTGGCCTCGGCGGCGGTGGCGCCGACGGCGGCGCCCTCGGCCGCGCCGGTGACGCCGGGCGTGGCCGGCACCGTGGTGCTGCGCAGCAGGATGGCCTCCTGGGTCGAGGTGCGCGATGCGGGCAACGCGGTGCTGCTGTCGCGCACGATGCAGGTCGGCGAGACGATCGGCCTCGACGGGGCGATGCCGATGCGCGTGCGCATCGGCGTGGCCAACGCGCTGGAGGTCTCGCTGCGCGGCGAGCCGGTCGACCTGAAGCCCTACACCCGCGGCACCACCGCGACCGTCGTGCTCAAGTGAGCCGCCGGCGATCCCCGCAACCGCCTGTCCAGCCCATGTCCGCGATGACGATGAACACCCGCTCCGATTCCGCCCCGATTCCTCTCGGCGAGGCCCTGCCGCGCCGCAGCCGCCAGGCCCGCGTGGTCTGGGGCTCGCGCGTGGTCACGGTCGGCGGCAGCGCGCCGGTGCGCGTGCAGTCGATGACCAACACCGACACCGTCGACGTGATCGGCACCGCCATCCAGGTCAAGGAGCTGGCGCTGGCCGGCTCGGAGATGGTGCGCATCACGGTCAACACGCCGGAGGCCGCCGCGGCCGTGCCGCACATCCGCGAGCAGCTCGACCGCATGCAGATCGACGTGCCGCTGGTGGGCGACTTCCACTACAACGGCCACACGCTGCTGAGCCAGCATCCGGCCTGCGCCGAGGCGCTGTCCAAGTACCGCATCAACCCCGGCAACGTCGGCAAGGGCGACAAGCGCGACCGCCAGTTCGGCATGATGATCGAGGCGGCCCTGAAATACGACAAGCCGGTGCGCATCGGCGTCAACTGGGGCAGCCTCGACCAGGAACTGCTCGCGCGCCTGATGGACGAG
>JAUPTP010000383.1 GCA_030918015.1 Pseudomonadota bacterium | reverse complement strand
ACTTGAAGGTATAGGGCAGCCCGACCAGGCTCAGGAAGCCGATGGTCGCGACATCGATGCCCTCCAGGCTCAGCCAGGCCTGCATCGCCTGCCCGGTCAGCGCCAGCGGCAGCCCGGAGGCGAAGCCGAGCACCAGCACGGCCACGAGCCGCACCGCTCGGGACAGCCCGCCAGGCGGCCAGGCGGGCGGAGACGGGGGCGACGACGGAGCGGCAGACAGGGTCATGGCGGTGATTCTAGGAGGCCGCCCGATGCGTCCGGACGACAGGCCCGGCCACAGGAAACATGGCGATCATCCACAATTCCGTCCATGCAAGCCGCACCGCACGCCCCGCAGGCCGCCCCGTTCACCCGCCAGGACTTCCGGTCCGCCCTCGGCCTGTTCGCCACCGGCGTCACCATCGTCACCGCCCGCGCGGCCGACGGCACGCCGGTCGGCCTGACCGCCAATTCCTTCAACTCGGTGTCGATGGCACCGCCCCTGGTGCTGTGGAGCCTGTCGCTGCAGGCCGGCTCGCTGCCGGCCTTCCGCGGCGGCACGCACTACGCGATCCACATCCTCGCCGCCGAGCAGCGCGCGCTGGCCGAGCGCTTCGCCACCCGCGGCATCGACCGCTTCGAGGGCATCGCCTGGTCCGAGGGGGCCGGCGGCATTCCGCTGCTCGACGGCGCCGCGGCCGTGCTGGAGTGCCACAACCGCAGCCGCTACGAGGAAGGCGACCATGTCATCTTCGTCGGCGAGGTCGAGCAATGCCGCTACCGGCCCGACGCCTCGCCGCTGATCTTCCACGGCGGACGCTTCCACACCGAGCTGCCGCTGGCCGAAGGCTGAGGCCGCACAGCCGCCGTGCACGGGGTCGCGGGCCGGCCGACGTCATCGTGAAGGAATCGGCACGCCGATTCCCGCCGTGATCGCCCCCCTCGGGCAGGGGCTCGTCTCCAGGGCAGATGTGGCAGCCGGGCCCGGCGCGCCCCTCTAGGATGGCGGCGCCTCGACAACCCGATCCTTCCTGACATGACAGCCCCGCTTGGCGATGCCCAAACCACCCGCCCGACGCTCATCGACGCGGTCCTGGAGGAACTGCAGCACCCGCCCCGCCTGCCCGCCGGCCCGTCGGCCACCCTCGCCCTGCCGGGCGCGCCCCGGCTGAGGCCGGTGGCCTGCCACCGCTGTCACCACCGCGTGCTGCCCCACCAGCTGCTCGCGCACCTGCAGACCGCGCACGGCGAGGAGGTCTTCCACCGCACGGCCAGCGGCCTGCCCCGCGGCATCTGGTTCAGCGCCCCGGCACCGGGGCGGCGCTTGCGCTGAGACGGTTCCCGCGCTCACCGTGACTTTCTTGTCCATCTGGCATGGAAATGCCAGTGATCTTCCCCGTTTCTGAATCTGCGGCTTCAGGCCTGCCGTCCTTCGTCGATCTGAGGCCGATGCGGCCAGAGCAAACCCGCTCTCACCCGCCCTCGGCGACAACAAGGATTCGCGATGAAGAGCGTGCTGCTGGTGGACGACTCGACGACGATGCTGATGAGCCTGAAAGGCACGCTGGAGATCAGCGGCTTTCGGGTGGAAACGGCGCCCGACGGCGCAGCCGCCCTGAGCCGGCTGCGCTCCGGACTGCGGCCCGACCTGATCATCACCGACATCAACATGCCGCACATGGACGGTCTGTCGCTGATCCGCGAGGCGCGCAAGCTGCTGCGCTTCACCCCGATCCTGGCGCTGACCACGGAGAGCCAGCGCGACAAGCGCGACGAAGCCAAGCGACATGGCGCCACCGGCTGGCTGGTCAAGCCGGTGGGGGGCAACGACCTGCTGCAGGTGATTCACCAGGTGCTGGCCCCGTGATGAGCAGCCCCGGCCTGACCCGGGACGCCGTGGCGCGCTCCACCCCTCTTCGTGCAGGGCCACTGCGGCGCCTGTGGCAACGGCTGCGCGCGATCACCGGCAGCGCGGCCTCGGACCGGAGCGAACTCGACACGCTTCGCCAGGGCCTGGACATTCTGCGCGGCCAGCTCGCTGCCGCCGAGCGCTCCTCGTCCGAGGCCGTGCTCGACATGACCGGCCGCCTGGTGCGGGTCCAGCAACGCTGCGATGCGCTTCAGCAGGAAATGGACCGGCTGCTGCAGACCTCCCAGACCCTGTCGACCGCCGCGCTGGGGCAGGCCGGACGACAGACGCTGGCCATCGAGGCCATCGGCCGTCACCGTCAGGCCAGCCGCTCGGCAGACGAACGCCACCAGACCGAGATCCGATCGCTGCTGCAGCAGGTCGAGTCGCTCGGCCCCTGGACAGATCGGATCGCCGAGATCGCCCGCCACACCAACCTGCTGGCGCTGAACGCCGCGATCGAGGCCGCCCGTGCCGGGGACGCTGGCAGCGGCTTCAAGATCGTCGCCGGGGAGGTGCGCAATCTCTCGGGCATGACCGCCGAGGCGGCCAGCGAGATCAGCCGCGGCATCCGACTGGTGGTCGAAGCTCGCAGCCGGGTGCGCATGAACGAGCGCCCGCTCGACGCCAGCGAAGACGAACTGGCCCTGATCAGCGAGGAAATCGATCTGCTGGCGCGGACACCCGGCACGGTGGCACGCCAGGTCGACGAGCTCTCGCACGAGATGGAGCAGTCGACCCGCGCGGTGCGCGACGACATCATCGAGGCGCTGGGGCGGATGCAGTTCCAGGATGTGAACCGGCAGCTTCTGGAGCAGGTCCAGAAGGGCCTGGATCATCTGGCACGCCACTGCGAGGCCGCCGGCCGGGGCCCGGATCTGGCGCGCCAGCAGGCGCTGAGCCGCACGATCAACACCTGGCATGAAGGCTACGTGATGCACAGCCAGCGCAGGGCCCATGCAGCCGCCACCGGGGATGCCGCCGCCGCTCGGACCCCGGACGAGCCACCGATCGAGCTGTTCTGAACCCGACAGGCGGCCCGCTCCTTCAGCCTGCTCAGCCGCAGGCTCCCACATGGCCACAGGCGGTGCAGAACTCGCAGCCGTCCTTCTGGATCACGGCGGCATTGCCGCATTCCGCGCAAGGACGGCCGGCCATCACCCGGTGCAGCCCCTGCGACACCGGGGCCGAGGCCACAGACGCCACGCTCGCCGGCGCCTCGGCCTCCTCTGCCTGATCGGGCTGGGCCAGCACGCCCATCTCGCTGACCGGGAAGCCCTCCTCGTCGAGGATGCCCAGCATCGCGTAGCGGTGCATGACCAGCCGCGCCACATAGGCCACCGTGCTCGGCCAGACCTGCTGGCGCCGCTGGCCCGGCGGCAGGCCCGGCACCGGCGCCATGAAGTGGCCCAGCGGCTCGCCGATGCTCAGCATCTTGCGCAGCTTCATGCCGATCCAGCCCGGATCGATGACGCGCATGTCCAGCGACAGCAGCCGCGCCAGCCCATCGAAGGCGCGCGGATAGTTGCCGGCGAAGCCGATCGCGCAGGGCCGCGTGACATGGCCGCCCTCGGGGGTCGGCAGCGAGACCTCCTTGAGCGTCAGCGTGAAGGCCTCGCCACTGGCCGGGTTCT